>CAIPGJ010000001.1 GCA_903864555.1 uncultured Pseudomonadota bacterium
CTGGGCGAGGTGCAGTATCCGTCGGGACTGTGGTTCGCCGACGCGGACGACATCTGATCCGGCGAAACCTTCTCGCCGGCCGCCGGTCGTATCACTCCTTGCGCGCGAGACGCAGGATGTAACCGCCGGATTTCTCGTCGCGCTCCAGTTCCAGCACCTTGCGCTTGCCGGCCTCCTCCAGCAAGTCGGAGAAGGACCGGTAACCGTAGTAGGACTCGCTGAAGTTGGGGCGCCGGCGCTTGAGCGCCTGCTTCACCATGGAGCCCCAGAGTTTCTCGCCTTCGCCACGCTCGGCGTACAGCGCCTCGATGGTCTCCAGCACCAATTCCATGGCTTCCTGCTTCTTGTCCTCGCTGGCCGAGGCCTCCTTGGACTCACCGGCCGGGCGGGCATCCTTGCGCTTCTTGGCGGCGCGGCGCTTGCTCTCGTCATCGCGCACCAGGTCATCGTAATAGATGAACTCATCGCAGTTGACGATGAGCAGGTCGGACGTGGAGTTCTTCACCCCGACGCCAATCACGGTCTTGTTGTTCTCGCGCAATTTGGACACCAGGGGCGAGAAATCCGAGTCGCCGCTGATGATGACGAAGGTGTCGACGTGCGACTTGGTGTAGCACAGGTCGAGCGCGTCCACGACCATGCGGATGTCGGCGGAATTCTTGCCGGACTGGCGCAGATGCGGGATCTCGATCAGCTCGAAGGAGGCCGCGTGCATGTCGTTCTTGAATTCCTTGTAGCGGTCCCAGTCGCAGTAGGCCTTCTTCACCACGATGCTGCCCTTGAGCAGCAGGCGCTCGAGCACCTTGCTGATGTCGAACTTGGCGTACTTGGCATCGCGCACGCCCAGGGCGACGTTCTCGAAGTCGCAGAACAGCGCCATGCTCCGGGTTTCCTGTTGGGTGGCCATGCCCGTCTCCTTGTTGTTATTGTCATTCTCATCATACGCCGGGGCAGGCGGGCGCCGGCAATATCTCTCAATCAGCTCGACCAGGTCACCAACCTGAGCCTTAACCATTGCCTGTCAATGCAAATACAGAAAGTGTGCGCAGGCTTACATTAATTGGCAGGGATAGCATCCCGCCGATCTGAGGCTAGGCCGGTTCAGTACCCAGCAGTTCGGTGATGGCCGGCAACGCCAGTTCCGTGGCACGGCGCCCCTCGGCAATCGCCGGCACGGCCCGGTGATAGTCCATCTGGCCGATGCCCCCCAGGCGGGGCCGGATCAGGATGTCGGCGGGCTCTCCGGCGAGGCGGCTGCTGGTGATGCGAACCTGCATGATGTTGAGGCTGGTGGTCAGCACCTCCAGCATGGAGGGCAGGTTCGGGCCGGTCTGCACCGGCGCTGCAGCAGCGCCCTCCGGGTCGCCGGCCGAGGCTGCCGATTTCAGTTTCCCCCAGCCCGAGGACAGTCGCTCCAGCAGCGACGGACCATCGTTGCCCGGGGCAGCGGCAACGGCTGGCAGCCGGGCCGCGCGCAGGCGCCGTCCCATCAGGTCCCAGTTGAGGTCCACGGCGATGACCACGTCGGCGCCCATGGCACGGCACAAGGACACCGGCACCGGGTTGACCAGCGCGCCGTCAACCAGCAGGCGACCTTCGCGCAGGGCCGGCCGGAACAGCCCCGGCACCGCCAGTGAGGCACGCACGGCATCCACCACGGAGCCCTCGCGCAGCCACACTTCACGCCCGCTCACCAGTTCGGTCGCCACGGCGCCAAACGCCCGGCCCAGTTGCGTGATGTCCTTGTCCTGGAAGCGGGCACGGAAGAAATTGAGCACCTTGTCGCCCTTGATCAGGCCGCCGTTCATGCTCACATCGAGCAATCCCACCACGGTCTGCCAGCTGAGACCGGCGACCCAGGGCTCCAGCCGGTCCAGTTCCTCGGCTGCATAGGCCGCGCCCACCAGCGCCCCTATGGAGGTGCCGCAAACGATGTCGGGCCGGATGCCGGCGGCCTCCAGCGCGCGGATGACACCGATGTGCGCCCAGCCTCGCGCCGAGCCGCTGCCCAGCGCGAGGCCGATCCGGATGGGGTGGCTCATGCGCGCCTGCGCATCAGGCCGCAGCCAGCGCCTGGTCGAGGTCCTCGCGCAGGTCGTCGATATGCTCGATACCGACGGACAGGCGAACCATGTCCTCGCTGACACCGGCCCTGGCCAGTTCCTCCGGATTGAGCTGGCGATGCGTGGTGGAGGCCGGATGGGTGGCCAGCGATTTCGCATCGCCGATGTTGACCAGACGCGTGAACAGCTGGAAGGCGTCCAGCACGCGCGCACCCGCTTCGCGCCCACCGGATTTCAGGCCGAAGGAAATGATGCCCGAGGCCCGGCCGCCCATGTACTTCTGCACCAGCGCATGATCGGCATGGTCGGGCAGGCCAGCGTATTTCACCCAGCCCACCTTGGCATGCTGCTTGAGGTGCTGCGCCAGGGCCAGCGCGTTGTCACAGATGCGGTCCATGCGCAGGGCCAGCGTCTCGATGCCCTGCAGGATGAGGAAGGCATTCATCGGGCTGATGGCGGCGCCGGTGTTGCGCAGCGGCACCACGCGCGCGCGACCAATATAGGCCGCCGCTCCCAGCGCCTCGGTGTAGACCACGCCGTGATAGGAGACATCCGGCTCGTTCAGGCGGCGGAAGCGCGCCTTGTGCTCGGCCCAGGGGAACTTGCCGCTGTCGACGATGGCCCCGCCCACGCTGTTGCCATGCCCACCCAGGTATTTGGTGAGCGAGTGCACCACGATGTCGGCGCCATGCTCGATCGGCCGGCACAGATAGGGCGAAGGCACGGTGTTGTCGACGATGAGCGGCACACCGGCCTGGTGGGCGATCTGTGCCAGCGCCGCGAAATCGGTGACATTGCCCAGCGGATTGCCGATGGACTCGCAGAACACCGCCTTGGTCTTCGCGTCGATGAGCGGGGCGAAGGACTCGGGCTTGCGCGAGTCGGCAAAGCGGACCTCGATGCCCATCTGCGGAAAGGTGTGGGCGAACAGGTTGTAGGTGCCGCCGTACAGGGTGCTGGCCGAAACGATGTTGTCGCCGGCTTCGGCGATCGTCTGGATGGCATAGGTGATGGCAGCCATGCCCGAGGCCAGGGCCAATGAGGCAATGCCGCCTTCGAGGGCGGCCAGGCGCTGCTCCAGCACATCCTGCGTCGGGTTCATGATGCGGGTGTAGATGTTGCCCGGCACCTTGAGGTCGAACAGGTCGGCGCCATGCTGGGCGCTGTCAAAACTGTAGGCAACGGTCTGGTACACAGGCACCGCGACGGCATGGGTGGTCGGTTCCGGCTTGTAGCCGGCATGCACGGCCAAAGTTTCGAGTTTCATGGATTTCACCTTTTTGATGTGTGCAGGGTGCGACCATGATACCTACGATACCCCGGACACAGCAGGATGCGCCCCAAGGACGAGAGGCGGGGGTGGAATTCAGCTGCCTGGCAGCAGGCTGTTCAAGAGGCGATCCAAAGCATTGGCAAAGGACTGACGGTCCGCCTGGCTGAAGGGCGGCGGGCCGCCGGTATTGACACCGCTGGAGCGCAGCTCGTCCATGAAGCTGCGCATGGACAGGCGCTCGCGGATATTGTCGGCGGTGAAACGCTAGCCGCGCGGATCGATGACATGGGCGCCTTTTTCCAGCGCCAAGGCGGCCAGCGGAATGTCAGCGGTGATGACCACGTCGCCTGCCGTCACGCGCGCCACGATCTCGGCATCGGCCACATCGAAGCCACCGGGCACCTGCAGCGCGCGTATCCAGGGTGAGGGCGGGGTGCGCAACATCTGGTTGGCCACCAGTGTGAGCTGCAGCCTGCGCCGCTCGGCGAGGCGAAACAGGATGTCCTTCACCGCGCCGGGACAGGCATCGGCATCCACCCAGATCTGCATTCAGTAGTCCTCGCCGAAGAGCAGCTTCCAGGCAGCCTTGTAGGCAACGATCTCGCGCACTTCCGCCGGCAGCGCATCGAGGAAGCGGCGCTGCGTCCTCATCCACTCCGGCAGGCGTTCCATGCGATCACCGCCGATGTCCAGCGCGGACAGAAAACGCCAGGGATGATCACGGATCAGTTGCGCCCACGCCGGCAGGATGCCGCCGCCAGGCCGCTGGCGGTCCCAGATGCGCGAATGAAGTTCGCCGCTCCCGCCATACACGCTGTCAGGGCCGCCGAATGCGGTGTCGAAGTACAGGTTGGGATGGGCCTCGATGAGGCGGCGCACATAGTCAGGGCCGTAACGCGTGTTGCGGTTCTGGTAACGCAGCTGCGCGAGATGGCACCAGATCACCCGGGCGCCGGGATACTGGCGCAGCATCGCCTCCAGCGGTCCGAGCAGGCCGTCCTCGATCTCGTAATGGAGCTGGAAGGGCCGCCCGGTGGCCTGCGCGATCTGGAACAGGCGGTGACCGAGCGGGCCATCGATGGGAATGACCAGGTCCCGCGAGGTCTGGCCGCGCTGCAACTGGCGTGGCGATGGATAGTGGCGGAACTCGAACTCGCCCAGCACCGGATAGCCCTCGGCGAGGCGTGCCTCGGCATCATCGAGCATGGCCTGCGGCGCCTCGGTCCAGGCCGGCGGCACTCCCGCCTGCCCCCCGGGAATGTAGCGGGAAGGATCGGCCGCGATCAGGCGGCGCGTGAACTGCGACCAGTTGTTTTGCGTCTCGGCGGAGAACACCGTGATGGCCACGCCGCTGTCGTCCATGTCACGCGAATAGCGCGCCGGATCGAAGCGTCCGGCGGCAAAGCTCGATTCGATGTCGATCACCGGCAACTTGCCGCTCACCCTGAACGCCTCGATGCGCTGGCGCCAGCCCTGCTTCAGCTGCGCGAGGTCGAAGGGCACGTCTGCCAGGGGCCCGACACGCAGGCTGCTAATGGTTGGCAGCGGCTGCAAGGTTGCAGCAACAGCGGCGCTTTCGGTTGCAGCAGCCGCTGCGATGACGTCAGACAGGAAAGCCACCTGCCCGGCCAGCATCAGCCACATCGACACCGCAGTGAAGTGGCGGCGGCACCGGTGTCCCCGCTGAAGGGAAGACACCTGCGTGCTCAGCGGCCCTCGCTCAGCTGGTGGTGCTCGGCCACTTCCAGTTCGGTCATGGCATCGATGATGCAGCGGTAGATCTTTTCCATGGCCACCGGGGAGGCACCCAGTTCGCTGGCCTGCGCACGCACCTTGGCTATCACCTGCTCGACGCGCGCCGGCACCACCACGGCCTGGGCGCTGGGCTTGAAGCGCGCGGCCTGGCGCACGTATCCTTCGCGCTCGGCCAGCAGCGGCACGATGGCGCGATCGAGGCGGTCGATATTGATGCGCACTTCGTCAAGGGACTGGCAGGGCTGCTGGACTGGCGTGGCTGGCATGGCGATGTTCCGGATGAGTCGGTTCGAGGGCGCTTTATATCACGGCGAAGCAGGCACTTCCTGCACCACTGACACGAGTGTCCCGAATCGTAAGTTCGTTGAATTCTGATTTGGCATGAATAAGTCGACATCCGTCGGAAAAGTGTCGAAATCGGTGCCAGACAAGGTGCAAAGCGGAGCAAGCCTGGCTGGCTGGCTTGCGAGCATTGGCAACGCCGTATGACGCCGATTCTCGACGCTTTTATTCGGCGAATTTGCGATTCGGGACACTAGCGGCGCAGGCGCGTGGTGCTGACGCCGAGGAAGACTTCGCGAAGAAAACACAGCAGGCTGGCGATCAGGGCCAGCATGGCGAGGATGAACATCACCCCGAGGGTGCTGGTGAGGTTGACGGCCAGGAAGGCGTCGACAAAGGCGGTGACAATCACCAGGCTGATGAACAGGGCGCAGAACACCGCCAGCACAATGGCGCGATAGATCAGCTCGATACGGCGCACCACCAGCACCAGCTCAGCCTGCACCAGGCGCCGCTCCTCCTCCTGGACGGCGGCGGTAAATCCGCGCACCAGCGTGTCGAGCACACGCTTCCTGTCCACGGCGCGCCCCAGCCGGCCGGCCAGCACCCCCAGCAGCGCGCCCACCGCGGTGAGCAGGAACACCGGCGCCACGGCCAGCTGGATGACATGGGTGATGTCATCGACGCGCGTGAAGGGGTTGGACAAGGCCATGTTAGAACAGCCCTGCCTGAGCCGGAGGAGGCGGCACAAAGTCGTCCGCCGACTGCCAGGCCAGCGCGGCACCCACCGCAATGCGGCCACCGGCCAGCACCTCGGCAAAGGCCCCGCCGCCCCAGGCTGGATACATCGCCTGCTTCAACCCTGGCAGGGCTTTGTCCATGCGCTCGCAGGGCTTGGTCTCGCCGAGGATGCGCAGCCGGCATTCGCCGATGGCCAGGATGCGCCCGCGCGTCTGCGCCAGGGGCAGGCTGCTCACCACCAGGTTGGCGCGACGCGTGGCGATCGGCAGGTCGCTGCCGAACTGATGCATCAGTTGCGCCCACACTTCCTGCTCGATCAGCGTGACCTGGCGCTTGCCACCCTGGTTGGCATTGCCGGCGAGCCCACGCCCGGCCACCAGTTCGGCCATGGGCGCCGGGTCCATGGGACCGAGCTTGGCGCGTTTGATCAGGATCTGCTCGAGGCGGGGCATGGGGTGAGGATCAGCTTGGCTGCGGCATCGCGAGTGGGTCAGGCTGACACGCTGGAGGTGTTTCGACGCATACCTGCCTGCAAGGCTACAGTAATGAGCGGTACGACCGGCAAGATCTGACGAAGTCTGGAATCCGTCTGGTTGGTCAAAATCCCCCCGCGCGACTGCATCGCGTCGGCCCCCTTTGACAAGGGAGTACACCTTGCTGCTGACCGCAAACCAGGGACGATCCTCTGACCTGCGGGGCAGTCGGCCCCATCATCACAATTGATCACAATCACCCCGTGATTCCTTTGATGATATTGGTTGCTGTTGATTTTTGATAACAATACAGGCGGCGGCTGCCGGGACCTGGCCCGCCACCTCCCCGGCGCGATGAACGTTCGGCGCAAGCCGGCATTCCATCGCGCCGATGTGATCCGGCGCCGCAGGCGTCCGGCATCACACGATGTTGAGATGCTCGATGCCCTTGGTGATGTCCTTGTCCTTGGAATCCTTCGAGTGCAGCTTGATCATCAGACGCAGGTCGTTCACTGAATCGGCATTGCGCAGGGCATCCTCATAGGCGATGCGGCCTTCCTCGTAAAGATCGAACAGGGCCTGATCAAAGGTCTGCATGCCCAACTCGCGGGACTTCTTCATGATTTCCTTGATCTCGTGCACATCGCCCTTGAAGATTAGGTCGGCGATCAGCGGGGAGTTCAGCATGATCTCCACTGCAGCCGCGCGACCCTTGCCCTCCTTCAAGGGAATCAAGCGTTGCGCCACCAGGGCGCGCAGGTTGAGCGACAAGTCCATGAGCAGTTGCGCACGCCGCTCTTCCGGGAAAAAGTTGATGATCCGGTCCAGCGCCTGGTTGGCGCTGTTGGCATGCAGGGTGCCCAGGGCCAGGTGGCCTGTTTCGGCAAAGGCCACGGCATGTTCCATGGTTTCCTTGGAGCGAATTTCGCCGATCAGAATCACGTCGGGGGCCTGGCGCAGGGTGTTGTGCAGGGCCGATTCCCAGGAGTCGGTGTCCACGCCCACTTCACGCTGGGTGATCAGGCTCTTGGCGTGCGGGTGGGTGTACTCGATCGGATCCTCGATGGTGATGATGTGGCCGTAGTGGTTCTCGTTGCGGTAGCCGATCATGGCCGCCAGCGTGGTGGACTTGCCCGAGCCGGTGCCGCCGACCATGATGACCAGACCGCGCTTGGTCATGATCACGTCCTTCAGCACTGGCGGGATCCTCAGGTCGTCGAACCTCGGGATGGTGGTGGTGATCACACGCATCACCAGGCCGACATAACCCTGCTGCACGAAGGCATTGACGCGGAAGCGTCCGATACCGCCCGGGGCGATGGCGAAGTTGCACTCCTTTTTCGCCTCGAACTCGGCCGACTGCTTGTCGTTCATGATGGAGCGCGCGAGGTCGGAAGTGTGTTGCGGCGTCAGGTTCTGCTGCGACACCGGCGTCATCTTGCCGTCGATCTTCATCGCCGGCGGAAAACCCACGGTGATGAAAAGGTCTGAGCCCTTTTTCTGGATGAGCAGGCGCAACAGCTCGTACATGAATTGGGTGGCTTGTTCGCGTTCCATGGTCTGCCTCGGTGGGGGATCGTGTGTGAGTCGTCTATGGGGCCGTTGGTGCTGTGCTCAGGGGCAGCCGTCTAGCGGAAATTGTCCTTGTTGGCGGCCTTGCTGCGCGCCTCTTCCATCGACACCATGTTGCGCGCGACCAGCTGCTGCAGGTTCTGGTCCAGGGTCTGCATGCCGAACTGCTGGCCGGTCTGGATGGCCGAGTACATCTGCGCAATCTTGTTCTCGCGGATCAGGTTGTTGATGGCAGGCGTGCCGATCATGATCTCGTGCGCGGCGACGCGGCCATTGCCATCCTTGGTGCGCAGCAATGTCTGGGCGATGATGGCCTTCAACGAGGTTGAAATCATGGCGCGGATCATGTCCTTCTCCGCGGCCGGGAACACGTCAACCAGGCGATCGATGGTCTTGGCGGCCGAAGAGGTGTGCAGCGTGCCGAACACCAGGTGGCCGGTTTCAGCGCCGGACAGCGCCAGGCGGATGGTTTCCAGGTCGCGCATTTCACCCACCAGGATGACGTCCGGGTCCTCGCGCAGTGCGCTTCGCAATGCGTTGTTGAAGGACAGGGTGTGCGGGCCGACCTCACGCTGGTTGATCAGGCACTTCTTGGATTCGTGCACGAACTCGATCGGGTCCTCGATGGTGAGGATGTGGCCCTCTTCGGTTTCGTTCTTGTGGTTCACCATGGCGGCCAGGGTGGTGGACTTGCCCGAGCCGGTCGGGCCGGTCACCAGCACCACGCCGCGCGGCTGGTCGGAGATCTCCTGGAAAATCTTCGGCGCCTTGAGGTCTTCCAGGGACAGGATCTTCGAGGGAATGGTCCGCAGCACCGCCGCGGCGCCGCGCTGCTGCACGAAGGCGTTGACGCGAAAGCGTGCCAGCTGCGGGATGGCGAAGGAGAAGTCGCACTCCAGGTTCTCTTCATAGAACTTGCGCTGCCCGTCGTTCATGATGTCGTAGATCATCCCGTGCACGTCCTTATGGTCCATGGCCGGGAGGTTGATGCGCTTCATGTTGCCGTGCACGCGGATCATCGGTGGAACGCCAGCGGACAGGTGCAGGTCAGAGGCCTTGTTCTTGACGACGAAGGCGAGAAGCTCGGAGATATCCATATATAATCGACCTGCACTTTCCCTGAAGGTGGGGCGCTGCGGATGCAGCACCGGACGCCTGAAGCTGTAACACTTTGTTGCGTTTCGATTATGGCCGTAACCACAAGCACCTTGCAAGCCAGCTTTGCGGCCATTCAGGAACGCATATCCCGGGCCTGTCAACAATCGAAGCGCCCACGCGGATCAGTGACGCTGGTTACGGTCAGCAAGACCTTTCCCGCTGCCAGCGTGCGCGAGGCGGCGGCCGCAGGGCAGCGCGATTTCGGCGAAAACTACCAGCAGGAAGCACTGGCCAAGATGGACGAACTGGCCGGCCTGCCCCTCACCTGGCACTTCATCGGCCCCATACAGAGCAACAAGACCCGCCCCATCGCCGAGCGCTTCGACTGGGTGCACAGCATCGACCGCGAGAAGATCGCAC
>CAIPGJ010000002.1 GCA_903864555.1 uncultured Pseudomonadota bacterium
ATCTGCTCTTCGGTAAATCTGCTCTTCTTCATGTCCGTCATTCTCCATAAATTGACGGACTTCTCTACTTCAATTTGGTACGGCTGGCAGGGGGCAGGTCAACCAGGCGCGCGGAAATGTCGGTGCCGCCGGCGCCACCGGCACCAACCCCATCTCCTTCGGCTTTCCCACCGAAGGCGACCCCTTCGTCATGGACATGGGTTCCTCCGCCTTCATGGGCACCGACCTCGCCTTCCGGCAGCGCCGCAACGAGCAGCTGCCCGAAGGCGTGGCTCTCGACCACCAAGGCCGCCCCACCACCGACCCGCACGAGGTGCACTTCATCAAGACCTTGGCCGGGCACAAGGGCTTTGCCCTGGCGCTGGCCATGCAGTCACTCGGCGTGTTCGCGGGCTCCGGTTCCGACAGCGAGAAGGTCTACGGCTACACCTTCATCACCATCAAGCCCGAACTGCTGATGCCGCTGGTTGAATTCCGCCGTGACATGAGCCGCATGCTGGCCGAAGTGAAGGCCGTGAAGAAGCAGCCCGGCGTGGGCAACATCCGCCTGCCCTCGGAGAACTCCTACGCCACGCGCCGCCGGTTGCTGAAGGAAGGCATCGAGATCGACCTCAAGATCCACAAGGCGCTGCTCGCGACCCCGAAGGGCTCGCTGCCGGAGCAGTTCCAAGCAATGCAACTTTTCTTCAACTGGCCTGGCATGTCACCGGCAATGCGCCGGACCTGATATTGAAGAGGGCAGATGCTGGCGAGAAACCAGGGGACACCAGGCCCCGGCATCAGACCATCAGCTTCCGCCTGACTGCCATTTCTCGCACAGTGCCGGTATCGTGATGGGCTTGTGGCGGAGGCTAGCTCACCAGCCCGCCTCACGCCACAACACCGCGAGTGCACTGCGCATCATGCGTGCCCCCGCCGACTCCTCTTCGGCCAGGATGGTGACTGTGCCACGCCAAACCTGCGAAGCAAGACCTGGATCTTGCTCCTGCGGACGGAAGCGCACCCTATACACAGATTGTTCAGGGAAAAATTTTCCCTCCACCTCGCGAGTGGCTATTGCTCCGCCCTGGGATCGGGCCAGGATGCCGCTGGGCAAAACCCGCGTTGCATCTCGCTCGATTGCCACCAGCGTCATGGTCAGCGGGGCGGCAACCCCTCGCTCCGGATGGAACATCGCGGAAGCGCCGACCCGAAGCCGGTCAAGATCCCGTTCCGTGACATAGGCGTCTACCTGCCATTGCTCCGGATCGATCACCGTAGCAAGCGGCTCATTGCGGGTGACCCAGGTTCCTTCCCGCAGGTCCGGGTCGGCAAGTCTCACGATCCCGCGGACGGGGGCGACCGGCATGGTTCTCGTCTGCTCCGATTCAAGCCCGCGCAGCGAAGCCCGGGCAACCTCCAGTTCTGACTGTAGCGGGCGCAACTGGTTGCGAAGCTGCGGGTTGACTGCGGCCGCATCGGCCTGTGCCGCCAATCTGGCCACCCGGCTGGCCGCTGCTGAACGACGCTCATCGAGGTGCATTTGCGACAGGGTAAATAGCGGCGCATCTTTCTCGACCTGCTGTCCATCCCTGATGTACATCGAATCAATCCGGGCAGACTCCAGAGCAAACACCATGAACTCCTGACCGGGACGCAGCATGCCCCCGGCTTGCACTCGCCATGGCAGCGGCGTCACGAGCAGCAAAAGGAAACTGGCGAGCACGAAACCCGCAAGAAATGTTCGGGGGGACCAAGCAATGTCGGCGCGGCGGGTCCACCAGATCTTCAGTTCCGAGGTGATCGGCATGATGACGAACCAGACGATTTCTATGAGAAACAGGATGATGCCTACAATTTTGACAAAGAAGGCATACACGAGCAGTGCAATTCCGAGGAAGACAGCCAATCGGTAAATCCACACCACCCAAGCAAACAAGACCAGTCCCGCCGCACGCCCACCGGCAAAATGCTCTGGCGGCAGATCCGATAAGCGAAATAGCCATTCGCGCAGCCGCCATCGGGCGAGCGCAAAGCTGCGGGCGTGCAGATTGGGCGTGTCCAGAAAATCGGCGAGTGCGAAGTACCCGTCGAATCGCATGAACGGGCTGAGGTTCACCAGCAAGGTGCTGATCCAGGTCGTGGTCGCTAGCAGGAAAACGGCGCTACGTAGCAGTCCATCCTCGAGCAGGGACCAGGCAAGCGTGGCCCAGATCGCGATGAGGAGTTCGGTTGCGACACCTGCCATGCTGATGAGCAGCCTGGCCCTGCGATCGGGCAATTTCCAGGCTTCATTCACATCGGTGTAGGGGATGGGCCAAAGCACCATGAATGCCACTCCCATCGACGGCACATGGCAGCCCCGCCGCCTGGCGGCGATGCCATGGCCGAACTCGTGCAGAACTTTGGCGAATATCAGTGCCAGGGCATAGCTGGCAATACCAGAAGGCGTCAAGGTATCCACGAGATATGCCTTGAAAACATCCCACTGCCGGCTTACCAGGGCGATTCCGCAAACGAGGGCCCCGAGCGTGGCCACCAGGAACACCTTGGAGAACAGCCATCCAGTGAGGGGAACCAGGGCGGACAGGAGGCGATCTGGCCTGGCGAGGGGAACACGAAAAAACAAGTAGTTGTGGATGGCTCTGGCCAGCAGGGATTGCCGGGCGGCGCGGGCGCTCCCGGCAAGTGCTGCCGAGCCTTCCAGGGGCCTGGGCACCAACAGCTCATTGCGCGCCAGAAACCGCTGTACCTCGAGCACATCCGCCTCGTCGGCATCCAGCGGTGTACTTTGGCGCACACCTTCTGCGATCGCCTTGGGTGTTCCCATCCCCCAGTGACAGAGGATTTCGAAGGTCAGCCAGTCAAGTCGAAAGAAACGATTGCGGGAGGGATCCTGAACCGTCCAGGTCGGATGGCCCTGGGCCGAGCGTGGACCCACATGCAATGCAAGCTCCTGTCGTAGCGGCAGCACCTCTGTCATTGCTAAACACCGAAGAATTCGCGGATGGCCGCAAGCGGGCGCCTGAACATCCAGTAACCGAGGGCCACCCGCTCGCCACTAAGCCGCACCGTCCCCCTCAGTCCAATCCGGTAATCGGTCTGTCTGTCCAGGGTAGCGCGCACACGGTAGGCATGGTTTCCGTCCGGACGCTTGACCGCCTCGTGGGAAACGTAGCGCACACGGCCCCCGACTGGATCGAGTGGACTGGAGCTCAGATAAAGCTTGGCGGGGGAATCCGCCGGCAATGCAATGGCGTCACCAACTGCCACCCATGCTTCGATCTCCTTGCTTTGATCCGAGGCGATCCGGAGGATGCGCTCCCCGGTTGCCACCGGCCGGCCGATCCACTCATGCGGGTCATCGAAAAGCACAATCCCGCTTTCGGCTGCCAGAACCCGGGCCCGCCCACGCTGGCCAAGCAGAAAGTCCGCCTCGGCGCGCTTCTCAG
Source organism: uncultured Pseudomonadota bacterium (assembly GCA_903864555.1). The sequence goes on from CAIPGJ010000002.1 coordinate 3,432, forward strand.
CTACATTGCCCCGTGCGCCAGCAAGTTGCGCCCGGGCCCGCGGGTCTGCCAGTGCCTGCTGCGAGAGCTGCCTCAGTTCCACCTGTGCCGTTGTGAGCGCCTGGGTGGCGACCTCCAGGCGCGAGGCAATCTGCATCACATCGAACGAGAATAGCGGATCACCCGCCTTCACCAACTGGTTCGGCCGCACATAGAATTCACGCACCACCCCATCAAGCGGCGCGCGCACCGGCATGGGCTCGACCGGCACCAGTTCACCGGGGGCGAGCACCGAAATCGGCACCGGAATGAACAGCGCTGCAACCACCACTGCCAGCGCGGCCAGACCCTGTACGGTCTTACCGGGTTTAACACGGCTGGACTGCGCCCTCACCAGCGGTTCAATCGCATGCCGTGCCACTGCCCACGCGCCCATCCAGGCCGACACCAAAAGCGCTTCGCTCTCCTGCCAGGGCTCATCGCGGGAAAACAGGACGCCCCCGGCAGGAACGCCCGAGGCGTTTGATGCCACTACCAGGGGTACCCACAGTCCATTTGGCCCCAGCCACTCCGACCACTGCTCTGAAAGTTCTGGCGCGAGATCTGAGGCAAGGACAACGCGATGACGATCCAGTGGCAATTTCTCGCACACCTGGTCCAGCCATTGCACGTAGGGCGCGTTGCGCTCGATGGTGGCCACCCCCGACAGGGCGATGGTACCTCGACGCAGTGTCCAAAGTGATGCCTGCCGGTACGGCGCAAGCATGTGGGTATCGTTGACTGCCATGAAATCCAGCTCGGCAGAATCCGCGACCCGAGTCATGCGCTCAAGGAGCGCGGTCAGCGCGGGCAGTTGCACTGATTCGGCGACCACAGCTTCCGTAGGGGCATTCATGTCAAGCCACCAGCAACATCACCGATGTCCTCAGCCTCTCGGATTGGCCACGGGAGTCTTGTCCATCATCCGCTGCTGAGCCCGCTCGATGGGCTCAACAACAGCCAGCGGACGTTCCACCACCGGACGCCCCGCCCCAGGTACGCGCGACTGAGCAGCGATCCGATCGTTTGCAGCCATGCGATCAACAGCGAAGGCAAGCTGCCCGGCGGGGCGCTTAACCGCAATATTGCGCATCTCGAGCAACTGCTGACTGAAACTGATGCGGCCAGTCGGAACCGGTACGGCACTTCGGCGATCCTGATCGCGTCGCTGCTCCTCTACATCCCCGACTTCCAGCTTGAATATCGAATCGGCTTCCTTACCCTGGCTGTCGCGAGCGGTAACCCGTATCTCGACGGTTCCCTTGAACGTACCAGGTGGCGTGCCGACAAACACCCCTGTGGTCGAATTGAACTGAAGCCAATTCGGCAGGGGACTGCCGTCGGTGAGTTGCGCCGACAGCGTCAGTCGTTCCCCTGGGTTGGTCGATATGAACGTCCCCTCCGGCACCCCGAACCGCGCCTCCCTGCCAGACTCGCCAAACTGGTCGGGTATGACGTTGGCGGTCGACAGGGCTGGTATCTCTCGAATCGGCAGTGGAGCGATCGGAATCGTGCTCAGCGGAACTGGCGCCGCTGGAGCATCAGCCGGTATCACGACACGCACTGGCTGAGGCACCGGAATCGGAGCGATCGGCGCTACGGAAACAGGCTGAACGACGGGTGTGTCGTCGTCCGGGCGAAGTCCAGTCGGGTTGCCATCCGCGTCACGCACTACGCCCCGTCCATCGTCCAATATGCTTGCCTGCCCGCTGCCGGATGCCGCCCCGGTCGCAGCCACAGAAAGGCTGAAGCGCTCCTCTCCCTCCAGGATGGAATCGTTGACGATTGCAACCCGCACCTTCACCGGCCCGAGCTGCCCAGCCGAAATGGGCACTCCTCCGGATGCGGAAACCCAGCGGGTTCCATCGTAATATTCGAGTGTGGTTGCCGTATCCACACCAATTGACGCCGTGCCTGAAGTCAGGCTCGGAGTGAACAGAATACTGCTCGCCGACGGATTACTCAGCCGAACCTCAAAAACAGCAAACGGTGAGGCCTCGTTGATCGATATGCTGTTGACAAGAAGCACCGGCCGGTCATTATCCAGCAACGCGTTCGGATCCGGATTGCCCGTCGTGTTGTTCGGGTATACCGACCCCGTGCCGTCATCGACGATCGTCGCCGTGCCCGCAGTGCCCGTGCCTCCAGTGTTCGTCGCGGTCAAGGTGAACGTCTCCGCCCCCTCATACGTGGTGTCATTCACCAGCGCTGTACGAACCAGCAGCGTGCTC
>CAIPGJ010000003.1 GCA_903864555.1 uncultured Pseudomonadota bacterium
ACCTGCTGGCCGGGCGGGTGCACGTCACCCCGGTCACCTTCACCACCGGGCTGCCCTATATCAATTCGGGCAAGCTGGTGCCGCTGGTGGTGACCTCGGCCGAGCGCTCGAAACTGCTGGACATGCCCACGGTGGCCGAGCAGGGCGTGCCTGGCTACGAATACCCCAGCTGGTTCGGTGTGCTCGCCCCGGCCGGCACCCCGGCGCCCATCGTCAACAGGTTGAGCGTGGAGCTGGCGAAGATCGCGAAGTCACCCGAGGTGGTGAAAAAGCTCGCAGAAGCCGATGGCAGTTTCATGGTGGGCAGCACACCTGAGCAGTTCCGCCAGATGATCGTCACGGAAACGGCACGCTGGAAGAAGCTGGTGCAGGACACCGGGATCAGGCTGGAGGAATGACCGCCAGGGAAGTGCTGATCGAGTCTCAGGATAAGGGAATGACTGAAAAGCTTCCCTCCGAAGTGGGCGATTCTCGAGGGGGGGGGCTGTGCCCCCAATTGAGTATTTCCTTCGCAGGACCACACCCGATAAGGAGGTTCAGCATGTCGCAATCCGCAATCCGGAAATATGCAGTGGCGTTCCCGTTGGTGGCGCTGGGCTGTCTGCCCGGCGCAGTGTGCGCCCAGGCGACCGACTACCCTTCCCGACAGGTGACCATCATCGTCCCGACCGGGCCGGGCGCTTCCACCGATGTCGAGGCGCGCCTCTATGCGCACAAGCTGGCCGAGCGCACCGGCCGTTCCTTTGTCGTCGATTTCAAGCCGGGCGCAGGCCAGACACTGGGTGCCGCTTACGTGGCGCGCTCCACGCCTGACGGCTACACCCTGCTGACCATCACCGGCAGTTTCACCGCGACGCCTGCCCTGATGAACCTGCCCTACGAGACGGCGCGTGACTTTGCCCCCATCGCGCTGATGAGCAACCGCAGCACCGTGATCCTGGCGCATCCCTCGGTGTCCTACAAGACCGTCCCTGAATACGTGGCCTTTGCGAAGGCCCGTCCGGGTGAAGTCAATGTCGCGACCAACGGCTCGGGCGGCTCGCCGCACCTCAATGCCGCGTGGTTCCACAACCTCACCGGGACCAAGGTCACCTTCGTGCATTACAAGGCGGCCGCGGCGGCGCAAACCGATCTGATGGCCGGTCGGGTGTCGGTAACCTTCACCACCTTGCTCTCCGGCTTGCCGCATCTGCGCTCAGGCAAACTCCGGGCATTGGGCATTGCGAGCAGCGAGCGCACTGCCATGCTGGCCGGCATGCCGACCGCGGCCGAGCAGGGCGTGCCCGGCTACAACTACGCGAGCTGGTTGGGGATTGTTGCGCCGGCCGCCACGCCGGCTGCCATCGTCGACAAGCTCAATGGCGAGCTGGTGCGGATTTCCAGGCTGCCTGATGTGATGGCCAAGCTGGAAGCCGACGGCGGCAGCATGGTGGGCAGCACGCCCCAGGAATTGCGGCAGGTGATCCTCTCGGAGATCGCCCGCTACCGGAAAATTGTCGGCGACAATGGGATCAAGCTCGAGGAATGAGCCTGCTGCCTGCGGTGTCGCGCGGGCGGGCGATCCAACACCAGAAGGAAGCAGATGAAGATTGCAGCCCTGATTGCCGCCGGCATGGCCGGCGCCACCCTGATGTTCCCCGCGTCTGCGGTCCTGGCCCAGGCCCCCGCGGCCTGGCCCAACCGCCCGGTCACCATTGTCGTTCCCTTTGGTCCCGGCGCATCCACGGACATTGAAACGCGCCTCTACGCACAGAAGCTGACCGAAATCGTCGGGCAGTCCTTCGTCACCGACTACAAGCCGGGCGCCGGCACCACCGTGGGTTCAGGCTACGTGGCCAAGGCCGTGCCGGATGGCTACACCATCCTTGCGATCACCGGCAGCTTCACGGCCTCACCGGCCTTGTATCCGAAGCTGACTTTCGACCCGATCAAGGACTTTGCGCCGATTTCGTTGATGAGCCGGCGTACCACGGTGATCGTGGCCCATCCCGCCACGCCTTATCGCAACCTCCAGGAATACATCGCCTTTGCGCGCACCAATTCCGGCAGGGTCAATGTCGGCACCACCGGCTCCGGCGGCTCGCCCCATCTGAATGCGGCCTGGTTCCACGGGCTGACCAACAGCCCGGTCACCTTCATCCACTACAAGGCGGCTGCCGCCGGCCAGTCCGACCTCATGGCCGGGCGTGTCGATGTCACCTTCACCACGGCGCTGAGCGCCATCCCGCACCTGAAGTCGGGCAAGCTCAAGCTGCTGGCCATTGGCAACAAGGAGCGCAGTCCCCTGCTGCCCGATGCGCAGACGGCGGTGGAGCAGGGCGTCGCCGGTTATGACTACTCCAGCATCTTCGGCATCATCGCCCCGGCTGCCGTGCCCCAGGCCGTGATCAACCGCCTGTCCGCGGAACTGGGCAAAGTCGCCAAGTCTCCTGACATCATCAAGAAACTCGAAGCCGATGGTGGCATCGTGGTGGGCAGCACGCCCGCGCAGTTCCGCGAGGTCATCACCTCGGAAATCGCCCGCTACCGGAAGATCGTCGGCGACACCGGCATCAAACTCGAGGAATGAGCGCGGCCGGCCATTCGCATAAACACCACAGACACCACAGATACGACATGAAGGAAGTTGCGCCATGACCACCGCTGCCCAGACCCTTGCGGGATTCGCCACCGGACTGTCCCTATCCAAAGTACCTGCCGCCGTTATCGAGCGCGCCAAGGATTGCATCATCGACACCGTCGGCGTGGCCAGCTTCGGCGCGCGCTTTCCCTGGAGCCACATGCTGGTCGAGCATGCGAAGCTGTATGGCGCGGGCGGCCCGTGCACCATTTTTGGCGTTCCCGGGCTGAAACTCTCGGCACCGTTTGCGGCGCTGGCCAATGGCGGCCTGACGCATGCCTATGAGCAGGACAGCCTGCGCCAGCCCGGCTCGGGCGTGCACGCCGGCGCGACCATCGTGCCGGCCCTGCTGGCTGCCGCCGAGGAAACCGGCGCCAGCGGCGAGAAGACCCTGGCCGCCTTCATCGCCGCCACCGAGGTGATGTTTCGCATCGGCCTGTCTTCGCATCACAGCAGCGAGAAGCTGGGCTTTCATGCCCCCGGCCTGACCGGGCCCTATGGCGCCACCGTGGCTGCCGGCCTCATCTATGGGCTGAGCGCGGAGCAACTGGTGAACGCCATGGGCATCGCCGGTTCGCTGTCCTGCGGCGTGCTGGCCTTTACGAAGTCGCAGCAGGGCGCCATGGTGAAGCGCCTGCACATGGGGCGCGCTTGTGAATCGGGCATCCTCGCCGCGCGCCTGGCGCAGCAGGGCTACACCGGGCCGGAGACCATCCTCGAGGGCAAGTTCGGCTTCCTCGACGTGTTCTGCAAGGACGGTGATGCGGCGCTGCTGACCAAGGGGCTGGGCGAGGACTGGGAGGTGCTGCGCATCTGCCTGAAGCGCTATGCCTGCCATGCCACTTCGCATCCGCCGGTGCAGGCCCTGCGTGAACTGATGGCGCGCGAGAATTTCGGTGGCGACGACGTGGAAGCCTTTGCCGTGGAGTCCAGCGACAAGGTAATGAGCCACCACATCATCCCCGAGCCCAACGACATCATGCAGGGCCAGTACAGCCTGCCCTTCAACCTGGCGCTGGCGCTGTACCGGGATCCGGACGATGCCGCGTCCTTTGACGACAGCGCTGTGCAGGATGCACGCATCCGCGCCTTGTCGCGGCGCATCAGCTTCACTCTGGACAAGACTGCCAAGACCGCCTGGAGCAGTCGCCTGAAGCTCGCGCTCAGGGATGGGCGTACGCTGGTCACCGAGGGCGAGACCTTCAAGGGCATGCCCAAGGACCCGCTCAGCCGCGATGAATTGCGGCACAAGTTCTCGCTGCTGATGAAGGGGTTCGACGGCGCAGAGGGCCTGTTTGACCATCTGGCTGCGCTGGAGAATCAGGTGCGCGCCCTGCCTGCCTGAATCCGGTTCCGGTCCAGGGTCCGCTAGAGACTCCGGGCGCACGCTTTCGGTGCGCACTGTCCTGATTGGTGCGTCATGAAATTGCTGCAACAGTCTTCTCTGCCTGAGGATGTGCCGCTGGCGGAAAGAAGGGCGAGCTGTAGCGCGGCGTTGCCCACACATCGCTGCCACTGCAGCAGGGACGGCGAGTGCCAGCGGCCGGGGCTTGGCCACGCTCACGCTGGAAGTCCCGTCTGATCCTGCCAGGCTGCACCGAGGCATTCCCCGTCCACCATGCAGATACCGGATTCGCCTCGGCGGCCGGTGCGCACCATACCGGTACAGTGGGCAAGCCACCGGCAGGCCCGGGTCAATCCGGGCGACGGCTGGTAATGCCTTTCAACGCCTTCATTAAAAAGAATTTTGTGCGCCGATGCGGCGATGTCATGACGATGGCACGCTTCGTGCAAACCCGTTTGGCAACGGTGCCCGTTGCGTTCTCCTCCTCCTTTTGCGCGATCGGGTGTCGTCCTCATCACCAATCAGGGAGTGCATCGGAATGTCACAACGCAGAATTTTCATCGGGCGCATGACTGCGCTGGCAGGCGCGCTGGCACTGTCGGGCTCGTTTGGCCTGTCTTCGGTCGCCATGGCGCAGAACACCATCAAGGTGGGTGTGCTGCATTCACTCTCGGGAACCATGGCCATCAGCGAAACGGTGCTGAAGGACGTGACCCTGATGGCCATTGAGGAAATCAATGCCAAGGGCGGCGTGCTGGGCAAGAAACTCGAGCCGGTGGTGGTCGATCCGGCTTCCAACTGGCCGCTGTTTGCCGAGAAGGCCCGCCAGTTGCTCTCCCAGGACAAGGTTGCCGTGACCTTCGGTTGCTGGACTTCGGTGTCGCGCAAGTCCGTGCTGCCGGTCTTTGAAGAACTGAACGGACTGTTGTTTTACCCCGTGCAGTATGAAGGCGAGGAACTCTCCAAGAACGTGTTCTACACCGGCGCCGCGCCCAACCAGCAGGCGATCCCGGCCGTCGAGTACCTGATGAGCAAGGACGGCGGCAGCGCCAAGCGCTTCGTGCTCCTCGGAACCGACTATGTGTACCCGCGCACCACCAACAAGATCCTGCGCGCCTTCCTGAAGTCCAAGGGCATCCCTGATGCAGACATCATGGAAGAGTACACACCCTTCGGTCACAGCGATTACCAGACCATCATCGGCAAGATCAAGAAGTTCTCCAGCGAAGGCAAGAAGACCGCCGTGGTCTCCACCATCAATGGCGACTCCAACGTGCCCTTCTACAAGGAACTGGGCAACCAGGGCCTGAAGGCGACCGATGTGCCGGTGGTGGCCTTCTCGGTGGGTGAAGAGGAACTGCGCGGCGTCGATACCAAGCCGCTGGTGGGGCACCTGGCCGCCTGGAACTACTTCA
>CAIPGJ010000004.1 GCA_903864555.1 uncultured Pseudomonadota bacterium
ATCGATGATCTGGCCGACGCGGGCATCCATCTCCATCAGGGAGTCGGCAAAATCACCCTTCTTCGAGATACCCTCGAAACTGCGGTTCGGCACCGTCGGGAAATGCAGCTGCGTCAGCGGCACGAACAGGAAGTAGGGCTTGTCAGCCGCCACCTGCCGTTCGATGTAGGCGCAACTGCGGCGGGTCAGCTCCTCGTCGATGCTACGGCGCATCTCCATGTCGTAGAGCTCGGCCTTCACAGCCGGCTCACCGCGCCGGCCTTCCATGACGTAGGGAATATCCACGACAGAGGCATCGAAGCCGACCTGCTCGGTGAACATGCTCTCGGTCGAGGTGCGGGGCAGGCCATACCACTCGTCAAAGCCCTTGTCCTTGGGATAGCGGCCTTCCTTGTCACCCAGATGCCACTTGCCGTACATCGCGGTGGCGTAACCCGCGTCGGACAGGCGCTCGGCGATGGTGATCTCCCAGGGGATGATGCCCTGCGGCAGACCGGCCGGCACCGACTGCATGGCGCCGGTGCGCACCGGATGGCGCCCGGTCATCAGCGCCGAGCGCGTCGGCACGCAGTCACTCTCGACGTTGAAGTTGAGCAATTGCACGCCCTGCTTCGCCAGCGCGTCGATGCGCGGGGTCGGGGCACCACGGATGGCGCCGCCGCCGTAGCAGCCGAGTTCGCCCCAGCCCAGGTTGTCGGCAAGTATCAGGACAATATTGGTTTTACGCATGAAGGCCATCCATCCTTGTTGTGCAGGTGTACGAATCAATCCAGTTTCAGGTTGAGCCCCGGGACGACACGTTCCCAGGTTTCAACGTGATCCTTGAGGAAGCGGTCGAATGCCGGGTAGCCGAGCTGCCGGGCATCGATGCCGATGGCGGCGAACTTCTGGCGCGTATCTTCGCCGGCCAGCACCTTCACCACCGCCTCGGACAGGCGCCTCACCGCCGCTTCGGGCGTGGCCGCAGGCGCCACCAGGCCCGCCCACTGGGCAAGCGCAATCTGCGGGTAACCCAGTTCAGTCAGCGTCGGCACATCGGGCAGGGATGGCGAACGGCGCGGTGTGGTCACGGCGAGAATGCGCACACCACCATTCCTCGCATGCGGCAGCATCGGCGCCAGGCCGAGCACACCCAGCTGCACATGCCCGCTCAGCACGTCCTTGGTTGCCTCACCGCCGCCCTTGTAGGGCACGTGCAGGATCTGCACCCCGGCCAGCTTGGCCAGCCACTCCCCCACCACGTTCTGTGAACTGCCGGAGCCGGAGGATGCATAGCTCATGCTGCCGGGCTTGGCCTTGGCAGCGGCCAGGACGTCCTCCAATGAGCGGTAGGGCAGCTTGGCCGACGTCGAAATGCTGATGGGCTGCTCGCCCAGCATGGCCACGCCGCGAAGGTCCCGCTTGAACTGCCACTGCAAGTTGGTGCGCATGACATTGAGCAGGGCGGCTGAATCGGAGGCAAGGCCCAGCACATGCCCGTCGGCCCTGGCCTGGACCACGGCCTGCATGCCGATGGCGCCCGCCGCGCCAGCGCGATTCTCGACGATCACCGTCTGGCCGAGCCCCTTTGCGAGTTCGACGCCCACCAGGCGGGCCACGGTGTCGTTGGTACCGCCCGCCGCCTGGGGCACGATGATCCGGATCAGCTGGTCGTCGGAGGAGGCCGCCATGGCGGGTGCGACAGCCAGTGCAAGAACAGAAAGCAGAACACGATCAAGAAGGTGAAGACCGATAGTCACGATGGCCATCCATGCGGCAGGGAATGACCTTCAGCTTAGGTTCAGTCGCTAAAAACCGATACTTCATTTTTCTGATTTCGTGATAGCCTTTTCCTATCAGTCTCCGCCCCAGGAAAGCACCGCAATGGCCGCCCCGTCCACCATGTCGCTGTCGCACCTGAAGTTCAGGCACCTCATGCTGGTGCTGCACTTGCAGGAGTTCCGCAACCTGCACAAGGCGGCCAAGCACCTCAACATCAGCCAGCCGGCCGCCAGCGCCATGCTGCAGGACCTGGAGTCCCTGCTCGGACTGCAGCTGTTCGTGCGCAGCCGGCAGGGGGTGGTGCCCACCAAGGAGGCCTACACGCTGACCGATCGCGCGCGATCCATGGTCCATGAGTTCGATGCCCTGGTGAGTACCGTTGAACGGCTGGGCAGGAACACGCCGCCGCTGCTGCGCCTGGGCCTGGTGCCGCAGGCCTTCTTCGCCTGCCTTCCGAAAGCCATCGAGCATTACCGGGCCGATGGCGGAAGCGCCGCCCTGAGGACACAGGAAGGCACCGCCCAGCAACTGGTCAGCCTGCTGTTTGACGGCATGCTTGACGGCGTGGTTGGCCGCCTCTCCAGCGCCAGCATTGCCGAGGGACGGGACATGGGGGAACTCAGCTTCACGCCGCTTTACGACGAGCAGATCTGCGTCGTCGAAGGCACGGCAGAGGCGCCCCGGGCCAGGCCCAGCTACGCCAATCTGGCGACCAGGGACTGGGTCCTGCAGCGGCGCGATTCGAGTGTGCGGCGCGAACTTGCCGATGCCTTCCTGCGTCGCGGCCTGATGCTGCCGGAACCGGTGGTCGAGACCACCAACTACATCCAGAGCCTGGC
>CAIPGJ010000005.1 GCA_903864555.1 uncultured Pseudomonadota bacterium
CCTTCGTGCGCCAGATCGACAAGCTGCCGCTGCACGTAAAGGACGCACCCGGCTTCCTCGTCAATCGCGTGCTCGGGCCCTACATGCAGCAGGCCTTCCGCATGGTCGATGAGGGCATCGCGCCGGAAACGCTGGACCGCGCCATGACCGACTTCGGCATGCCCATGGGCCCCATCGAACTGGCCGATGTGGTGGGCCTGGACATCTGCATGGCGGTGGGCCGTGAACTGGGCGGCGAAAACAATGCCGTGCCGCGCTGCCTGCAGGAACGCTTCGACGCCAAGCAGCTGGGCAAGAAAACCGGCCAGGGCTTCTACCCCTGGAAGGACGGCAAGGCGAGGAAGGCCAGGCCCGGCCCCGTCACCGCCGATCTCACCGAACGCCTGATCCGCCCTTACCTGGATGAAGCGCGCGCCGTGGTCGCCGAAGGCATCGTCGCCGATGCCGACCTCGCCGATGCCGGGCTCATCTTCGGCACCGGCTTTGCCCCCTTCCGCGGCGGCCCGTTGCATTACCTCGACAGCAAGGACAATTCCACAGGAGCAGCCGCATGAGCACCGCCGACACCGCCGGCTATACCACCTCGGACCACGTCTATCGTGTGGTCGATGGCATCGAACTCTCGGGCACCTACTACGAACCGAAGCAGAAGCGCGACGGTCCCCTTCCGCTGATCCTGGAAGTGCATGGCGGCGCCTGGACGCGCAACGACCGCCACACCAACTACATCATCCACCGTTACCTCGCCGAGCGTGGCATTGCGGTATTCAGCGTGGATTTCCGCTACCCGCCCCAGGCGAAGTACCCGGTCACCGTGGAGGACGTGAACTACGCCACGCGCTGGCTCAAGCAGCATGCCGAACGCTTCGGCAGCCGGCGCGAACTGGTGGGCGGCGTGGCCACCTCCAGCGGCGGGCACCTGCTGATGCTGAGCCTGCTGCGCTCGCGCTCGGGCGGCTACCAGCACGATGACGACGGCCTCACCGAACGCGATGCCAGCCTGCCCTTTGTCGTCGCCTGCTGGCCGGTGCTCGACCCGACGGCGCGCCTGGTCTATGCCAAGGCGAACCACCGTGAACGCCTGATCGAGGCACACCGCGTGTTCTGGAACAACGAGGCCGAGATGGCCGATGCCAACCCCTTGCGCATCGTGCAGCGTGGCGAGACGGTGGCGCAGCCCGCGGTGCTGCTGCTGCAGGGTTCCAACGACGAGAACTTCGATTTCCGCAACACCGTGGACTTTGCCGACGCCTACATGCGCAACGGCGGCGAGGTGGAACTGCACGTCTATGACGGTGCGCCGCACGCTTTCATCAAGGAAGACCCGCCCGGCGGAGTGGCGCTGGAAGCGCTGGGCGAGATGCACCGCTTCATCGAGGCGCGCACCGCCTGGGCCCTTCGCGCGCTGCAGGTCTGATCATAATTAATCTTCATGACCAATGGTGACGTGCCATTGGTCATGAAAATGATCATTTTTCTACCGTCGGCTGGCGAACGCGACACCACTGCCGCCGCTCCATGAAGGCGCCGCCCAGCAGCGCCAGGCCCATGGCGATGAACACCGGTTCGGCGGTGACGAAACTGCCGATGCTGCCGATCACCACCGGCAGCACCGATTGCGTGGTCATGCCCAGCGACAGGCGCAGGCCCATCGCCTCGCTCACCCGTTCCGGCGGCGCCTCCTGGTACAGCACCGAGGTTGACATGGGCGCGCCCAGCCCCTGGCCAAAGCCCGCGCAGAAAGCGAACAGCATCAACAGCGGCAACCAGGACACCGTGCCGATCAACATGGTGAACACCCCGGCCACCGCCAGCGACACCAGCATCAGCCGCCAGGCCGGGAACCAGCGTGCGAACTGCGCCGACAGGGCCCGCACGATGAAGGAGGCCAGCGAGAAGGCGCTGGCGATCATGCCCATCTCCGAGGCCGAGAGCTTCAGCTGCGTGCCGTAAATGGGCACCATCACCACGAACACATCGGCCGCCATGATGAAAAGCGTGCTGAGGAACAGCACCGGCCGCAACCCCGGGTAGCGCAGCAAGTCGAGCGCACCGCGCTTGTGCTGCGGTACCGCGCCCGTTTGTGCGCTGGTGTGACGCAGCCCGCTCAGCGCGAACAGCCCATAGGACACCGCCGGCAGCGAGGCGATCAGCACGAAGGCCGCCATGTGGCTGTGGTGGTCGATCAGCAGGCCGGCACTCAAGGGCCCCAGCGCCTGCCCCACCGAAGCACCCACGGTGATCCAGGAGAAGTTGGCGGCCCGATCCTCCGGCGTGCTGTACCAGTTGGACAGCGTGCTGGTGCAGGTGTACAGCGCGAAGAAGGCGCCGCCGGTGAGCGGCGCCGTGATGTAGAGCGGCAGCAGCCCCGAGGTCACCAGCGGCAGCCCCATGCCCACCGTGAGCAGCGCCAGGCAGACCAGCACCGGCGTGCGCGTGCCGATGCGGTCGATCAGCCGCCCGGCCGGCACCGAGGTCAGCGTGGCGGTGAAGGAAAACAACGCCACCAGCACCCCCAGCATCAGCGTCGAAGCCTGCAGATGAACCGCATACAGCGCCACCAGAAAACGCCCGCCGGTGAACACCATCTGGTTCAGCACGAGAAAGGAGACGAGCGGGTATATGGGCTTCATGGGGGCGGGATCAACACGGCATCCCGTGCTTCAGGGGTCGGTGGATCAGGTGTGCGTCGAGGATACCACTGGGGGCATTGTCGACTTTCGGCGAGCAGCAAGGTTTACCCCCTTGTCAATCGGCATAGGGGGCAGTCTAGTGTAGTGCTTCGTTCTGTTTGGAACTTAAATTGCGATTGGCGCGAATCACCTTGGCGAGGATGTC
>CAIPGJ010000006.1 GCA_903864555.1 uncultured Pseudomonadota bacterium
AGCCCGGTTCGCGCATCGTCGCCAACACCTTCGGCATTGCCAGCTGGAACCCGGACGAGATCGTGCGCATGGACAGCGGCTGTTATGCCTGGTGCTCGGCCATGCTGTACATCGTTCCGGCCAGAGTGGTGGGAAACTGGACCCTGGGTGAGCGCCGCCTCGAACTGGAACAGAGCTTCCAGGAAGTCTCCGGCAAGGCCATGCAGGCTGGGCAGGCTGGCGCTGCCGGACAGGCCATCCTCGAGGGAAAGCTGCGCGGGACGCAGATCGGTTTCACCCTGGGCACCACCCGCTACGAGGGGCGTGTGGATGGAGATACCATGCAGGGCACGCTGCCCGATGGCAGCCCCTGGACCGCGCGACGCAACTAAAAACCGCTGAAGCAAAACACGGCGGCAGACATCACAGGAGGATGCATGAATACCCGGAGTAAAGACAGCAGGAACAAGTCCTGCGAACGGCGTGCCACGACGATTGCCATGGCCACGCTGGCCGTGGCAGCGTTGGGACATACCGCAACGGCCATGGCCCAGGCCGACAAATACCCCAGCCGCCCGATCCGTTTCGTCATCCCCTTTCCACCGGGAGGCACCACCGACCTGATGTCGCGCCCGGTGGCCGACAGGATGTCGCAGACCCTGGGCCAGCCCATGCTCATGGATTTCCGTCCCGGCGCCAGTTCCATCGTCGGCACCGAAATCGTCTCGAAGGCCACGCCCGATGGCTACACCGTGTTGTTCGGCGGCATGCCGCCCCTCACCATGAACCCGGCCACCTTCAAGAAACTGCCCTATGACGTGGCCCGCGACATCGCCCCCATAGGACTGGTCGGGGGCTACAACCTGGTGCTGATCGCGCGCATGGGCCTGCCAGCGAAGAACATCCCGGAACTGGTGAACTACGCCAAGTCCCGGCCCGGCCAGGTCACTTACGCCACCACCGGTGTCGCCGGCCCGCCGCATTTCGGCAGCGTCATGCTCGAGCAGATGGCCGGCATCAAGATGCAGCACATCCCCTTCAAGGGCAATGCGCAGATCAACACCTCGATGCTGGCCGAGGAAATCGACATCAGCTTCGGCGGCCTGTCCTCGGTGCAGGCGCTGCTCAGGGCCAACAAGCTGCGCCTGCTGGCCACCGGCGGCCCCAGGCGCCTGGCCATCCTGCCGGACCTGCCCGCCGTGGCCGAAACCTATCCCGGCTTCCAGGCCGGCACCTGGTTCAGCCTGGTCACGCGCAAGGGCACCCCGCGCCCCATCATCCAGAAGCTCAACGCCGAACTGAACCGCGCGCTGCAGCAACCCGACCTGCGCGCGCAGCTGGAAGCCGGCGGCTATGAGCCGGCCGATGGCAAGGGCATGCCGGAAAACCTGGCAGAGCTGATCGCGTCGGACACCAAGCGCTGGGCGCGCATTGCGAAAGAAGCCAAGATCGAAACGGACTGAGGATGGAAGCCGGGCCACCTTCATGGGTGGCCCCGGTTCCGGATCACCGCCTGCAACCCCCACACACCCCACACACGCCACACTCCGCCGCGGCACGCTTGCCGCACCAACACGGACGACTCTGACGACATGAAGACACCTGCCCTTTCGCCCCTGTTTCGCCGTTGTGCCACTGCCCTGCTCGCCGGCGCCTGCTTCGCCCTGCCGCTGCCAGGCGCCTTCGCGCAGACACCGCCGGCCATCCAGGAGCCAGCCATAGGCACACCCGGCAAAGATGTGGTCTATGTGCCGCAACCGGCCGAAGTGGTCGAGAAGATGATGGAGATCGGCAAGGTCACGGCGAAGGATTTCGTCATCGACCTGGGCTCCGGCGACGGGCGCAATGTCATCGCGGCCGCCAAGCGCGGCGCGCGCGCCCTCGGCGTGGAATTCAACCCGGAGTTTGTCGAGTACTCCAAACGCGCAGCCCAGTCCGCCGGCGTCGCCGACAAGGCCAGCTTCGTGCAGGGCGACATGTTCGAGGCCGACATCTCGCAGGCCAGCGTGATGGCGCTGTTCCTGCTGACCGACAACCTGAACAAGCTCGCGCCCAAGTTCCTCGCCATGAAGCCAGGCAGCCGCATCGTCAGCAACACCTTTCGCATTTCCGGCTGGGATCCGGATGAGACCGTGCGTGCCAGCGATCAATGCTCGCTGTGGTGCGAATTCCACCTCTATATCGTGCCGGCCCAGGCCGCCGGCAAATGGCGCTTCGCCCAGGGCAACGAGGGTGAACTGGTGCTGGAGCAGAAATTCCAGATGATCAGCGGCACCCTGACGCGCGGCGGCAAATCCGCCCCCGTGGAAGAGGGCCGCCTGCGCGGTGACAGCGTGAGCTTCACCGCCGGCGGCGTGCGCTACCAGGGCCGCGTCAACGGCGCTCGCATGGACGGCACCGCACAAGGCGGCGCAAAGTGGAGCGCGAGCAGGCTCTAGGTCCCGTCAGCAATTTGCGTGGACCTTCGCGGCTCTCCATAGCCGCGCCACAGCTATATCAAGACCGAGGCTTCACCCGTGGCGTGATTGGGCCCCTCGTTCATGGCCAAAGAGGCCTTGGGCATGCCATCACATGACATTGGCATGAGCCACCCCGATCGGGGCAGCAAGACAGCCCCCTGCCGATATAATCATGCCCGTGGACACGGGGATGATGGGCAGCACCTCATCCCTTCACACACCATCAAACGGCCAACAAGCTACCCATGGGGAGAGAAACCATGAGCGACTTTCTAACGATCAACGACGAAGCGATCGATCTCGAGACGGCATTGCGCTGGCAGATGATCGCCGGTAACCACAGCTTTGCCCAGGAAACCATCAAGAATGCGGTGGTCCGCCAGTACGCCGACGCCAACAACATCGAGGCCAGCGAAGCAGAACTGCAGACCATCTTCCGGGAGTTTCGCTATGCCCTGGGTCTGGAATCCTCCGAAACAACCCGCGCCTGGCTGAAGTCGCACGGCCTGGACCTCGAATCGCTGCAGGACTTCTGCGAAATCTGCGCGCTGCGCAACAGCATCCGCGCCTCGGTCACCGAAGACGAGATCGGCGAACACTACACCGAGATCCGCACCTCGCTGGAGCGTGTCGATCTCTATGCGATCTATTCGAACAGCGAGGACGAGTCTGCCGAACTGCGCGCCCAGATCGAAGAGGGCGAGAGCTTCCTGGCATTGGCACGCGAGTACTCGACCGACCCCGACTCCGCCAAGAAGGGCGGCTACCTCGCTGCGTACAGTCGGGACGACCTGAGCGGCGAAGTCGAAGCCGCTGCCTTCGGCGGCAATCCCGGCGACCTGATCGGCCCGATCAAGGAAGACGAGAGTTACATCCTCTACATGGTCGGCAACCGCACCTCCCCCACCCTGGACGATGTGCGCGACAAAATCCGCGAGGAACTGTTCGAGGGCCTCATCCTCGATTACGCCATGAATGCCGAGGTCGAGCAAAAGGCCCTGGGCATCGTCGGCAACCCGTTCAAGGACGACGAGGACTTCGAAGAAGCCGACGGCGGTGGGGAGTAAAGCAGGCCTCTACGTACACAGCCCCGCTGACACGCTGATGCACAGTTCCCCAGGCCAGTGAACTCCGGCAACCTGCGCGGCTTGCTATCCGGCAGTGCCCTCTTCGGGGTACTGCCGGAAGCCATGCTGGAGCAGGTGGCCGCCAAACTGCAACTGGTCACCTTCAAGCTCGGCGAGACCGTGCTGCGCCAGGGACAGCCCGGCGAAGCGCTGTATGTCGTCGGCCAGGGCAAGGTCCGCATCGTCGACGACTCGGGCGAGAAATCCGTCACCCTGGCGGTGCTGAACAAGGGCGACAGCTTTGGTGAGCGCTCGCTGCTCCACGGGGAGCCAGTCTCGGCCACGGTGCGCGCTGCGGGCAGCGTGGTGCTTCACAAGCTGCTGGCGATGGACTTCCTGCCGCTGCTGGAAGCCCATCCGGAACTGAGGCAGCGCGTCGAGGAGGCCGTCAGCCGGCAGCGCGAATTCAATTTCCTGCGCACCCAGAACCTGCTGGCCGGACTGACGCCGGCGGAAACCCAGAAGCTGGTCGCCGCTGTTGAAACCGTATCGCTGGCGCCGGGGGAAGCCCTGTTCCACGAGGGTGATGCCGGTGATGCCATGTATCTGGTGCGCGACGGCTCGCTCAAGGTCATCAAGGAATCCCTGGGGGGGCAATTGCTGGGCCGCAAGCCAGCCGGCAGCCTGCTGGGGGAAATGGCCCTGCTCAACGACGCGCCGCGCACCGCAGCGGCGATCGCCGAGACCGCCACCACCGTACTCAAGCTGCATCGCGACGCCTTCAATGCGGTGGTGGCCGGCAAGGAAGGCGTGCTGGACCTGCTGTCGGAACAGGCCAGCCGGCACCTGCTCCAGCAGGAGGCCATCCTGGCTTCCACGGCCGAAGCGGAGCAGGCCGATCGCAAAGATTCAGGCCACGAGATCCGCGTCGGACGCATACGGCCGCGCGGCTGGCTGTTCGGCTCGGTGCCGCTGGCGCTGACCACCAACCCCTTGTTCAGCGGCATCGCCTGCCTGGTGATGGCCGCCCAGACCAGCGGCCGTACCATCCAGTGGCAGACGCTGGTGGAAGGCCAGTTGCAGGTGGGCAGCGTTGATGACCTGCACAGCCTGGGCCGCAAGGTGGAATCGGCCGGATTGCTGAGCCGGCTGGTGAAGGTCGATTTCGAGCGACTGCGTGACCTGCTCATGCCGGCAGCGGTGCGCACGGCGGAGGGCACTCTGGCGGTGATCTTCCGAATCACGGCCACCGAAGTCATGGTGGGAGACCCGCTTAAGGGCCTGCTGCGAATCCCGGCTGCGGAGTTCCGCAAGACCTTCGACGGGCAGGTGCTGACAATTACCTACGTCCCGGATTTCGGCGCCATCGGCAATTCAGTGAGCGGCATCTACCGGCAGTTCCTCCCCATGCTGGGGCCGCACTGGGGCTTGGTGGCGCGCATCGGCGTGGTGATGGTGCTGATCCAGCTGCTTGGCCTATTGCCGGCCTTCTTCTCCGAGACGCTGATCGACAATGTGCTGGTCACAGGGGACTGGAACCTGCTGTGGCTGATGCTGCTCGGCCTGCTGGTGGCCACCTTCGTCGGCAGTGTCGCCGGGGCAGTGCGCGAGTTCCTCACCCTGCACCTGATCCGGCGCATGTCGGCAACCCTGTTCGTGCGCTTCTTCGCCCACATCCTGGCCTTGCCGCTGACGACGCTGAACCGCTGGGAGACCGGCGCCCTGCTGGCGCGCTTCGAAGAAAACGAGAAGTTCCTCGAAACCGCATCCGACGGCGCAATCCGGGTGCTCTCGGATGCCGCCGGCCTGCTGATCTATGTGCCGGTGCTGTTCCTGATGAGCTGGAAGCTGGCGCTGATCGCGATGATCTTCCTCTTCGCCATGGTGATCGCCATCATCGTCGCCACACCGCGCTTCCGTGCATTCGAGCGGCTGCAGTTCCAGACCAGCTCGGACAAGGACTCGCACATCATCGAGGTGGTCACCAGTGTCGAAACGGTGAAAGCGCTGGGACAGGAAAGGCAGTTCGCCGAGCGTGGCCGCGGCTACTTCGACCGTAATATCCAGGCCGAGATGCTGGGCGAGCGATTCGACAACCATTTCGAGATCGTCACCGACATCATCCAGGACGGGTCCACCATCGCGGTCATCGCCGTCGGCGCCACCATGGTCCTGTCCGGGGAGATGACTGCCGGCGGGCTGATCGCCTTCGCGGCGATCCTGGGCGCCGTCATGGAGCCAGCCGAGGCACTGGCCAATTTCTACGACGAGTTCCTCGAGCTGAAAATCGCCCTGGACCGCCTGAACGATGTGCTCGGCTCGCCGCGCGAAGCGGTGAATGCCGAACGGCCTTGCCCGGCCCTCAAGGGGGGGCTGCGCTTCGAGGGCGTGTCGTTCCGCTATTCACCGGACGGCCGCAATGCCCTGACCAACATCGACCTGGAGATTCAGCCGGGCCAGAAGGTCGCGTTCGTCGGTCGCAGCGGCTCGGGCAAGACCACCCTGCTCAGCCTGGTGAACCGCATGCTCGAATCTACCTCGGGCGCCGTTTTCGTGGATGGCGTGGACATCTCGAAGGTGGACCTGGTGTCACTGCGCCAGCAGATCGGCGTGGTCGAGCAGTTTCCCTACCTGTTCAGCGGCACGGTGCGCGAGAACATTGCCAAGGCCAATCCGGGATTGCCGCTCGAATCGGTGGTGGCCGCAGCCACCCTGGCCGGCGTCGGGGAATTCGTCGACCGACTGCCGATGCGCTACGACACGCGCATCGGCGAAGGCGGCCGCTCCCTCTCCGGCGGGCAGTCGCAGCGCATGGTGATAGCGCGCGCGCTGGCGGCCAATCCGCGCATCCTGGTCCTCGATGAGGCCACCTCGGCGCTCGACACAGAATCCGAGCGCATCATCCAGAAGAACCTGGACGGGATCATGAAAGGTCGCACCACGCTGGTCATCGCGCACCGCCTGTCGACGATACGCAATGCCGACCTCATCGTGGTGATGGACGCGGGCAGCATCGCGGAGAAGGGCACGCACGAGGAATTGATGGAAAAGAAGGGGCTGTACCACTACCTGGCCACCCGCTCCCGCTAGGCGCAGGAATGCAAAGGAAACCATGATGGCCGAGAACAACAAGCCGGATCAGGAAGCCGCTGGGGCCTCTGGGGCCGCTGCTGCCACCGAGGCAGAAGCCACGCCTGTGGACACGTACCAGGAAGAGGGGCTCGACCGGTTCGCCGACAAGCTCAAGGAATCCGATGCCCGCTCCGAGGTGATCGAGGGCATCCCGCAGACCTACCTGCGCGGCGCGCTGTACGTGCTGGGCGGCGCCATGCTGATCAGCCTGCTGATCGGCTGGTTCGGCACCATCCATGTCATCGTCAAGGGCAAGGGCATGCTGGCCCCGGAACTGGAAAACATCTTCGTCGAGGCGCGTGAAACCGGGGTGGTGAAGCAGGTGCACGTCAAGCCCGGCGAGGCCCTGGTCGCCGGTCAGCTGGTGCTGACCATGGACAAGGCCCAGTCAGGCGCGGAACTGGACCTGCTGCAGAGCGAACTGCGGCTGGAGGAAGACAAACTGCGCCGCTACGCCCTGGCGCGCGAGATCTCCACGGCAGTGTCGAAGGATCCGAAGAGCATCCTGCGCCGCGATCCGGCCCAGTTCGCCAACGCCGGGGCCGCCGCCGAGCAGCTCACCGGACTGCGGCGGGCACGCCAGCTGCTCGACCGGGCGCGTGACGACATGAGCAAGGATTATCTGGCCCGGCGTGCCGCCACCGACGCGCAGATCGCGCTGAATGTGACTTCGCTGCAGCGCATGCGCGAGGCCATCGCCGAAACGAAGGACTCGATCGGGCTGCGCGAGAAGGACCTCGAAGCCAAGCAGCAGGAGTTCAAGTACTTCGAAACGCTGGCCGCCCGCCGCGCCCTGCCCCGCTCCAACGTCAACGCCGCGCGCGAAGCAGTGATCCAGGCGGAATCCTCGCTGGTCGCCGAGCGCCAGCGCATCGGCCAGCTGGAGCTGGACATCGTGCGCACCGAGCTGCAGTCGGCCGAACTGCGTTCCGACCTGGTGCGCAAGAAGACCGAGTACGAGACGTCCCTGGAAACCGCGGAGATCGGCTACGACCAGGCGCTGGTCGGCCTGAACAGCATGCTGGCCCAACTGGAGCAGGAGCAGGCTCGCAACGAGGCCCGCGTATCCGAGCTGCGCGCCAAGGTCGAACTGCAGAACGCCCAGCTGAAAGAGCTGCAGATCTTCAGCCCAGCCGATGGCGTGCTGTCGGAACTGCGCTACACGACCCCCGGCCAGTTCGTCGAGCGCGGCGCGCGTATCGGCAGTTTCGTGCCCTCCAGGGTCAAGCCCATCATGGTGGCCACGGTGCAGAACAAGGACATCGCCGCGGTCAAGCCGGGCACGCTGGCCAAGGTCAAGGTGGATGCCTACCCGTACCGCCAGTACGGCACCATCCCCGCCAAGGTCCTGAGCGCCTTCCCCGTGCCGGAGAAGCCGGAGTTCAAGGTGCGGCTGCAACTGGATCGCCACACCATCAAGGTGCGCGGCGAAGACGTCGAGCTGACCCCGGGACTGACAGCCGACGTCGACATCCTCACCCAACGCACGCGGCTGCTGCGCCTGATCATGAAGAAGCTGGGCGGAGACGATGACGACTGACGCCCTGCACTCATCGGGAACATCCCCGGACAGGCACGGCGTGGATTCGTCCCTGGCCAGGCATCTGCTCGAATTGCCGCGGTTCTGCACGCTCTCGCGTGAGGACGCACTGGGCATCGCCGCGCTGGCCGAGTCGGCCAGCTTCGCGGCTTCGGCGCCTATATTCGAGCAGGGCGCACCGGCCGAGGGGCTGTACACCATCCTGGCAGGCGAGGTGCATCTGTCGATTGCCGGGCCGGCCGGGCCGGTGCATATCGACAAGCTCCGGGAAGGCGCGCTGTTCGGCGTGAGTGCGCTGGAGAGTGCCCAACCCATGCCGCAAAGCGCGCATGCCGGCCCGGAAGGCGCATTCCTGCAGGTGATCCCGAGGGATCGGCTGAACGAATTGCTGGGGATATCCGCCGATCTCGCAGCCCGCATCCACGAGGGCCAGCGTGTCTCGGAAGCCGTGGTCTTCCTGGCCGCCTGCGCCAGCTTTCGCGACGTGCCGCGCGATGCCCTGGCGGAGCTCGCCGGCAAGGCCACCCAGCGCAGCCTTGCCCGGGGCGAGCAGCTGATCGCACAGGGCGAGCAGGACGATCGCCTGTTCATCGTCAAGAGCGGTCACCTGGTGGTCAGCCGGCGCGAGGCGCCCAGCCACCGCATTGCCCAACTCGGCTCCGGCGACGTGGTCGGGGAGATGGCGGTACTGACACGCGAGGCGCGCAGCGCCGACGTGGTTGCCGATACGGATGCCGTGGTGGTCAGCGTGCCTGGCGAGGAGTTCCGTCGCGTGGCCGGCGCCAACGCAGACCTGTCGAAGCGCGTCGGCGCGCTGGTCGAATCGCGGCGGCAGGCGGCTGTGGGTGCAGGGGCCGCAGGGGCTGGCGATGCAGCGGGCGCTCCAGCGCCTGCGTCATCCGCCCCGAGTCAGGCGGCGGGCGCCCCAGCAGGCATGCCAGAGGGCACACCAGCGCACACCCAGGCCACCCTGAAGGCGCAGCCAGCGGCCGGAACGCAGGCACAGCCGGCAACGGCCAAGCCTAAGCCCACCGATACCTCCCAGTTCGCCGGACGGTGGCCGCGGATGGCTGCGCTCTGGACACGCTTTGTCGACTGGCGTAAGCGCCGCGCCAAGCCCCCCGCCGTCCTGCAGCACAGCGAGATGGACTGCAGCGCAGCCTGCCTGTCCACCCTCTGCCGCTTCTACGGCAAGGAAGTCAGCATCAACACCACCCGCGAGCTGGCGCGTGTACGCCAGGAAGGGGCATCGCTGTCGAATATTGTCCGGGCCCTGCGGGAAATGGGTTTCAAGGCCGACGCCTATGAAAGCTCGCTGGCCCAGCTGAAGCAGAAGCGCCTGCCGGCCATCGCCAACTGGCGCGGCTATCACTGGGTGGTGGTGCACGAGGTCACCGACACCACGGTGGTGGTTGCCGATCCGGCCGAGGGCCTGGTCACCTACACGATAGAAAAATGGATGGAAGGCTGGGCGCGCTTCACCATTTTTGTCGAGCCGACCCCGAAATTCGACGAATTCCCGGAGACCCCGGCCACAGTGACGGCATTCCTGCCCTTTTTCACCCCCTACAAGCGGCAGATCGGCGACATCTTCCTGGCCTCCTTCCTGCTGATGATGGTGGGGATCCTGGCCCCGCTGTTCACCAAGTTCATCATCGACGACATCATCCTCAAGGAAAGCGACCAGTGGCTGCTGGCGGCGGTCGTGGTAATGATCGCGGTGCTGCTGCTGGAGCAGATGCTGACCTTCGTGCGCAACGAGATCATTCTGCGGGTCACCAGCCAGTGCAATTCGCAGATCATCGGCGTCATTTACGAGCGCCTTTTGTCCCTGCCACTGTCGTACTTCAGTGCGCGCAAGACTGGCGACATCACCAGTCGGCTGGAACAGAACGACGAAATCACGCAGTTCGTCACCCAGGACGGGCTGGAGACCTTCCTCAGCCTGTTCAGCATGATCGCCTACTTCGGGGTGATGCTCTATTTCAACGCCTGGCTGGCGCTGGCCGCGGTGTCGGTGCTGCTGCTCAATATCGTGCTGGTGGCCAAGATCTCCCCGCGCCTGCGCCAGATCAACCGCGAGACCTTCGTCAAGGAATCCGACCAGGAAAGCCACCTCATCGAGTCCCTGCGCGGGGCCGCCACGCTGAAGATGATCGGGGCAGACCACCTGGCGCGCTGGCAGTACGAGAACCACTTCGCCGCCGTGGCCAACATGCATTTCAAGGAGGCCAAGCTGGCCCAGCTCATGGAACTGGCCGCCGACACCCTGGACTCGCTCAGCGACATCATCGTACTGCTGCTGGGCGGAGCCTTCGTCATCATGGGCCAGCTGACCATCGGTGAACTGGTGGCCTTCATCGCCTTCGCCAATGCCTTGCAGGACCCCATCAACGACGTGATCGGCAAGTGGGACGAGTTCCAGGAAGTCATTGTTGCCGTCGAGAGGCTCAACGACATCATGGAGAAGGAACCCGAATTCAAGGCCGACGGCGATGCCGACCGCATCGTGGTGCCGCGCCTGCGCGGCCACATCGAATTTCGCGCCACCACCTTCCGCTATTCGCAGGACGACGACACCAACGTGGTGCAGAACATCAACCTGAGCCTGCCGCCGGGGACCAAGGTGGCGCTGGTGGGGGCCAGCGGCTCGGGCAAGTCCAGCCTGATCAAGCTGCTGTACGGCTTCTACAAACCCAGCAGCGGCCAGGTGATGATCGACGGATTCGACGTGACCGAAGTGTCGCTGCAGGGTCTGCGCAGCCAGATCGCCATGGTGCCGCAGAAAAGCGCCATCTACCGCGGCTC
>CAIPGJ010000007.1 GCA_903864555.1 uncultured Pseudomonadota bacterium
ATGCTCTTGAACAGTTCGCCCGACAGGTGGTTGATGCCGCCGGCGCCGGTGGAGGCAAAGTTGAGCTTGCCCGGATTGGTCTTGGCGTAGGCAACGAATTCCTTCACAGTCTTGGCCGGCACCGAGGGGTGGATGGCGGCGACGAAGGGGGCCGAGGCCAGCATGGCCACGGGCGCGAAGTCGCGCGTGATGTCGAACTTCAGGTCCTTGTACAGCGACTGGCTGGTGGCCAGCGAAGACGGCGCGACCAGCAGGGTATAGCCATCAGGCACCGCCTTGGACGCCGCCTCGGCACCGATGTTGCCGGCGGCTCCGGCGCGGTTGTCGACAATGACCTGCTGGCCGAAGAAATCGGTCAGCTTGGGGGTGAACAGGCGCACCGTGGTATCGGCGCCCGCGCCGGGTGGAAACGGGACGATCAGGCGCACGATGCGGTTGGGATAGGCCTGCGCCATGGCGACGGAACTGGCCGAGATAAGGGCCAGGGCCATCGCGGAAGCGGCGGTCAATCGGGTCGATGAAAGTTTCATGCGGGTCTCCTGCGGGGATTTCAGATCAACCAGCGGCACCGGGGATGCTGGGGGCGGGGCTGCTGACATTCGGATAAAGAACGGAAACATCAATACTGCCCATCAATGGGAGGGGCGTCGGATACTTTTCAATGGATGGAATCAAAATGGGTCCCCGCCTTCGCGGGGACGACGTCATGGGTATGAGTAAGGTTGCAATCGATAGCCGCAGAATGGGTCCCCGCCTTCACAGGGACCGACGTCATAGGTACTGCAGGCCTCACGCGTACTGCTTCCACCCGAACCAGCGAGCGACGGCCTTGCCCATCACCAGTTCCAGGTCATTACCCTTCAGCCACGGGGTGTCTTCGGTGAACATCAGCACGGCCTGGCGATAGGTGCAGGGCAGGCGCGACAGATCAGTGCCCCAGAACATGCGCTCCGGGCCGAAGGCGTCGTAGACCTTTTTCAGGTAGGTCTGCATCAGGGGGTAGGGATAGGCCTCGCTGCTCACGCAGGGAAGCGCGGACACCTTCACTGCCATGTTGGGCAGTTTGGCGAGCTTGAGCATCTCCTCCAGGCCCTCGAAGGCGCCGGCGTCCGTCTTCGAGGAATCCGAGCCCATGTGGTCGATGCTCATCTTCAGGCCGGGATGGCGCTCGGCGATCTCGCCCATCATCTTGAAGTGGCCGCGCGGGGCCATGGTGACGGGCAGGCCGTTTTTCTCGGCCTGGGCCCACAGCCAGTACTTCGCGCCTTCGGCCAGCCAGGGTGAGGACGGCGTGAAGAGATAGCGCAGGCCGAGCATGCCGGGCTGGTTCTTCCAGCCGGGCAATTGCTCGGCGGCATCTTTGCGGCTGGGTTCCAGGCGCCCCATGATGGCAAAGCGCGTCGGGTGGCGGCTGGCCGCCTCGATGGCGAGGTCGTTGTACTCGCCTTCCCAGGAGGGCGGCACGATGACCACACCGGTGACGCCGGCACGATCCATCTCGTCCAGCAACTGCACGCGGTTGAGCGGGATGTCCCGCTGCGGCGTGGCGGTGCGTCCGCCCTCGCCCGGTGCGGGCCAGGGGCGTTCGGGGGTGTTGGCGCCCCAGATGTGGACCTGGGAATCAATGATCAGCATGGTGTTCCTCCGTCGTTTTTGGGATGGCGGTTGTGTGTCGCGGTCGTATCAAGCTGCGGGCGGCCCGAACTATCGCATTTTCCAGCGTGGTGCGCGCTTTTCGGCAAAGGCCAGCGGCCCCTCGCGGCGGTCCTCGGTGAGGTTGATGGCGTCGTCGATGGGCTCGGCGTATTTCCAGGAATACTCGATGGGCAGGTTGCGCCCGACCTTGACGATGCGCTTGATGGCCTGGACGCTCAAGGGGGCGCACAGCAGGATGTCCGCGGCCAGCGACTCGACTTCCCGGATGAGGCCTTCGCGGTCCGGCGCCAGCACCTGCACCAGGCCGACGTCGTAAGCACGCTGGGCGGTGATGCTGCGACCGGTGAGGTGCAGCAGCATGGCGTCGCCCATGGGAATCATGCGCGAGAGGTTGTGCAACGCCGTGCTGGAGAGCAGCCCCCGGCGCGGCTCGGGCATGCCGAACAGCGATGTCGTGGTGGCCACGCGCATGTCACAGCGCAGCGCCACCTCCAGGCCACCGGCCACACACTGGCCATCAATGGCGGCAATCACCGGCTTTTTGCAGTTACCCAGCACGTCCTCGCGATAGATGCGCTTGGTGCCGCCGGGGGTGGTGTCGTTCTTTGCGCGCTCTTTCAGATCGCGTCCGGCCGAGAAGGCGCGTCCGCCGGCGCCGATCAGAATGATGACCAGGATGTCATCGTCGGCCTCGGCATCGCGCAGGGCGTCGTCCATGCGCGAGAGCAATTCGGTGTTGAGCGCATTCATGGCCTCGGGGCGGTTGAGGGTGATCCAGGCCTGGTGATTGCGCTTTTCGTAGAGAATCGGGGCTTGTACTGACATGTTTCCTCCTTGTTACGGCTTGTCATAGATGGTGTAGGTCCGGGGGATACTTCCAGGCACTTCTACCGGCACCAACTGTGGAATAAACCCCGCGCCTGCGGTGTTCACGCCAGTTGGCGGCATCTTTTTGCGGTTCCCGCATTGACAAGGCGGTTTCGCGTGTGCAGTCCAAGTGCAGCCCATATGCTACCCGTTCAGGGGCAGCGCAACAGGGATACCCCGCCGGACGGGCATGACGGGGATGTCACGGTGCCCTCTCCCGAACAGCAGCATCCACGACGACAGACCCAACCAGGAACGGAGAAAAACATGCAGGAACGTATGAAAGCAAGTGACTTTCCCCCGGGCGTGCTCAAGCTGTTCGACCAGTATGTGCACGGCTGGATGAGCCGCCGCGATTTCCTGGACGGCGCCGCCAAGTTTGCCGTCGGCGGCATGAGCGCCGCCGCCATGCTCGAAGCCCTGAGCCCGAACTACGCCTGGGCCCAGCAGGTGAAACGCGAAGACCCGCGCATCCGCGTGGACTACATGGTCTACCCCGCCCCCAAGGGCTCGGGCACCATGCGCGGCTACCTCGCCCGCCCCGCCGAGATCAAGGGCAAGCTCCCCGGCGTGATCGTGATCCACGAGAACCGCGGCCTCAACCCCTACATCGAGGACGTCACCCGCCGCCTGGCGGTGGAGAATTTCATCGCCTTCGCCCCGGATGCCCTCACGCCCGCGGGTGGCTACCCCGGCAATGAAGAGTCCGCCGCGCAGATGTTCGCCAAGCTGGATGCCAACAAGCGCGTGGAAGACCTGTTCGCCGCGGTGGACGTGATGAAGGCGCGGCCCGAGTTCAATGGCAAGTTCGGCGCCGTGGGCTTTTGCTTCGGCGGCGGCATCGTCAACCTGATGGCCACGCGCTTCCCCGACCTGGGCGCCGGCGTCCCCTACTACGGCCCGGCACCCAATGCCGCCGATGCCGCGAAGATCAAGGCCCCGCTGATGATCCAGTATGCAGGCCTGGACGAGCGCATCAACGCCGGCTGGCCCGCCTACGAAAAGGCGCTGAAGGACGCCAAGGTCAAGTACGAGATGCACATGTACGACAAGACCAACCACGGCTTCCACAATGACACCACCCCGCGTTACGACGAGGCGGCGGCCAAGTTGTCCTGGGACCGCACGGTGAAGTTCTTCAACGCCCACCTGCGCAAGTAATTCCGCCAGCACAGCAGCCAAAAGGGGCGCTCCGGGTTGACCGGGGCGTCCTTTTTTCATGGCGAGCCCCCCCCCCATGGCGGCGAGCCCGGCAGGAGCCGCAGTGTTAATCCCCTTGTCAAAGGGGGTAGACCTTGCCTCGCTCGCCGCCAGCCCGCACGCCTGTGATATTGTTTTCCCGAGATGGCACGCCCCGATGCCGCCCCCCTGGAGGAAGCCGCATGGCTCTGGAATTCCGCAAGCTGCACCCGCTGTTCTGCGCCGAAGTCACGTGCGACGGCCGGCCGCTGGACCTGCGCCAGGTGGCCGACCGCACGACGCTGGAAGCCCTGCGCGCCGGCATGGACCAGTACGGCGTGCTGGTATTTCCCCAGCAGCCCTTCACCGATGCCGAGCAACTGGCCTTCGCCGAGCGATTCGATGGCACGGTGCATGCGCTGATCGCCTCGCCCACGGTGGGACGCAGCCGGTTGGGCGATGACCGCCTGGCCGACATCTCCAATGTGGATGCACAGGGGCAGTTGCTCGCCGCCGATGACCGCAAGCGCATGTACTCGCTGGCCAACCGCCTGTGGCACACCGACTCCTCCTTTCGCGAGCCGGCCGGGCGCTACTCGATGCTGTCGGCACGCGTGATCCCTGATGTTCGCGCCGACACCGAATTTGCCGACATGCGCAGCGCCTGGGACGCGCTGGACGAGACCACCCGGGAGAAGGTCGCCCCCCTGAGCGCCCACCACTCGGTGACGCACTCACGCGAGATCCTCGGCTTCAGCTTCACCGCAGAAGAGCACGAACGCCTTCAGGGCGCGGTGCAGCCGCTGGTGAAAACCAATCCGCGCACCGGCCGGCGCTCGCTCTGCCTGGCCTCGCATGCCTCGCGCATCATCGGCTGGCCGGTGCCCGAGGGCCGGCTACTGCTGGCCGACCTGATGGCGCACGCCACCCAGCGCCAGTTCGTGCACTGCCACGCCTGGCGCGACAGCGATTTCGTCATCTGGGACAATCTCGCCACCATGCATCGCGCCACTGCCTTCGACGACATCCGCCACCGCCGCGAACTGCGGCGCGTCACCACCCTGAACATACCGCTTCAAGCCGCCGCATCCACCGCGCGCTGAGCCGCGGCAAAGCCATCAAGGAGGAAACAGACATGAGCCTGACTTTCAACACGCTGCATCCGCGCTTTTGTGCCGAAGTAAAGCGCGATGGCCGCGACCTGGACCTGCGCCAGGTGCACGACCGCGAAACGCTGGAAGCGCTGCGCCGCGGCATGGATGAGTACGCCGTGCTGGTGTTCCGCAAGCAGCCCTTCACCAACGACGAACAGGTCGATTTCGCCCAGCGCTTCGACGGGGCGCTGCACACCAAGCTGGGCTCCAATGCCGTGGCCAAGAACCGCTTCGGCAATGACGCCATCGCCGACATCTCCAACGTCAATGACGAGGGCCGTATCCTCCCGCGCGAGGATCGCAGGCGCATGTACTCGCTGGCCAACCGCCTGTGGCACACCGACGCCTCCTTCCAGGACCCGCGCGGGCGTTACTCCATGCTGTCCGCGCGCGTCATCCCCAAGGTCCGCGCCGACACCCAGTTCGCCGACATGCGCCTGGCCTGGGAAACGCTGGACGACGCCACGAAGCAGCAGATCGATGGCGTCGAGGTGCACCATTCCATCGCCTACTCGCGCCAGACCCTGGGCTTCGATTTCACCGACGAGGAACTGGACAAACTGAAAGGCGCCGTGCACCCCATGGTGCTCACCAACCCGCGCACCGGGCGACGCTCGCTCTACATCGCCTCGCACGCCAACCGTATACTCGGCTGGCCGCTGCCCGAGGCGCGCCTGATGCTGGGCGACCTGATGACCCATGCCACCCAGCGCGAATTCATCTACTCCCACGACTGGCAGGACGGCGACCTGGTGATCTGGAACAACCTCGCCACCATGCACCGCGGCAAACCCTTCGACGACGGCAAGCACCCACGTGAACTGCGTCGCGTGACAACGCTGGATCTGCCGCTGGAACAGGCAGCAGCGGCCTGACGGAGAGACAAACCCCTAGTCAAAGGTTCTTCACCGGATTCCGGGGGACGTGGCTGCGGCGCGGTTCACCCCCTTGTCAAAGGGGGCCGACTCGTGAGCGCAGCGAACGAGCGGGGGGATTTTCTCCCGCGGCCTTTATCGTTCGCCAGTCATGACCGGATGCGAGCCCTGAGTGTCCTCCGGTGCTTCCCATCTGCAAGGCAACAGCCGTGCGCAGGGTTCATGCAATGTCG
>CAIPGJ010000008.1 GCA_903864555.1 uncultured Pseudomonadota bacterium
CCCACCAGCCCGAAGCAATTGCTGGCCGCCCTGCATGAACGCGTACAGGCGAACAAACGGATTCGCTGGATGCCAGGCACGGCAGCACGGCGCCTGACGGTGGATGACGCCGGGCGTGTGACTGGCGTCGAGCTGGCAGATGGCAAGACGCGTTTCATGGCCAAGGGCGGTGTCATCCTTGCCACAGGAGGATTCTCCAGGAGCCCGTCCTACATCGAGAAGTTTGCGCCGGAACTGGCCACTGCGCCCGCCTGGGGGGGCGAGGGCAACACCGGCGACGGCA
This sequence comes from uncultured Pseudomonadota bacterium, assembly GCA_903864555.1. Next base: position 284 of record CAIPGJ010000008.1, read on the forward strand.
TGACCATGGCGCGCGCGCTGGGTGCCGACTTTCTCGACACCGGATATGTCACAGGGACCTACGGCATTTCGATCAACCACTATCCCGAACTTGACTCCCGGCCTGGTGATGAGCCCTACCTGCGCATGGCCAATTACCGTGGCGCGATTATCGTGAACCTGGAGGCCAGGCGATTTGCAGATGAGTCCATTTCCTACAAGAAGCTGGGCCTTTACACGCTGATGCAAGCCAAGGCCGTGGCATTCCAGGTGTTCGACCAGAGCATCATGGACCAGTCGGCTGTCGCACCCAACATCAATGACTTCAAGAGCGTGCTCGAGCTGGGCATGATCCGGCAGGCCAATGATTGGCGCTCGCTGGGAGAGGCCGTCGGCATTGACGGCAACGCCCTTGAGGCCACGGTCATGAAGTACAACGCCGACGTGAATGCCGGAACCGATACAGAGTACGGACGGCAGACGCTCGGCGGAGGCTTTGGCAAGCCGGTGCCGCTGGAGAAGCCGCCATTCTTCATCTTTCCCTGCACCACCGCAGTCCTCGCCACCTACTGCGGCCTGCGCGTCGATGCCGATGGCCGGGTCATCAATGTTCATGATGAGCCGATCGAGGGACTGTATGCGGCAGGCGAGAATACCGGTGGATTCCACGGCGCCGGCTATGTGAGCGGGACGGCACTGGGCAAGGCGGCCATATTCGGACGAGCGGCAGGCCGGCACGCAGCGGCACTGGGGCGCAAATGAACCCGATTGCCCAAACCATTCCGACACAAGTGGATGTGATCGTCCTGGGGGCCGGCCTGGCCGGACAGTGCGCAGCGCTTTCGGCGGCAGAGGCGGGCGCTGAAGTCCTGTTGCTGGAGAAAACCTCCGAGTTTGGCGGCAGCTCCAAACTGAGCGCTGGCTCCTTTGCCTTTGCCCAGACGGAAGACCAGCGGGCACTGGGCATCGAGGACTCCCTCGAGAAGCTGGAAGGAGACATCTTCAGCGCTTCCATGAACCTGGCTGACCCTGATCTGGTTCGGCTGTATGTGCAGGGGCAGGCGGATGCCTATGCCTGGCTGAAGCAGCACGGTGTGGTATTCCACAAGATTGCGCTCAGCTCGAACATGTCGGTCCCGCGCACCCACCCCACCGATCCCAGGCAGCTGGTGAGCGCCCTGCAGGATTGCATACGCCGCGAAAAGCACATCACCTACCTGGATGGAACTCCCGCCGAGAAGCTGCTGCGTGATGAAAAGGGCCTTTGCAACGGCGTCATTGCCGCTGGAAAGGCTATTCACGCGCGTGCCGTGGTGCTTGCCTGCGGCGGGTTTTCCCGCAATTCACGCCTGATCAGCCAGTTTGCACCGCGCATGTCCAAGGCCCTGCCGGCCGGTGGCGGTGGCAATGTCGGAGACGGCGTGCTGATGGGCTGGTCCATGGGGGCGGACCTCATCGACATGCCGTTTGTGAACGGCACCTTTGGCATGGTGCTCAACCGCTATCCGGAGATCACGGCTGACCCTCGTGACGAGCCTTTGCTGCGGCTTGCCATCTATAAGGGGGCGATCGCGGTCAACCTGGCCGGAAAGCGGTTTGCCAACGAATCGATTTCCTACAAGTCGCTGGGGGAGATCTGCCTCGACCAGCCGAAAGCAGTGGGATTCCAGATCTTCGACCAGAAGATCATGGACGAGTCAGAGCCTGTGCCGACTTCGCACGACCTGCTGGGTGCATACGAAAAGGGTGTGGTCAGGAGGGCGGAGACCATTCCCGAGCTTGCCGGGCTGTTGGGTCTCGATGGCGATGAGCTCCAGCGTACTGTCGACCGATATAACGACGGCGTGGCCAAGGGGAAGGAGGCCGAGTTCGGGCGCTCTGCGCTGAGCAAGGATTTCGGTGCCATGGTGCGGCTCGACAAGCCGCCCTTCTACGGATTTGCCTGCACGACAGCCGTCCTCGCGACCTATTGCGGCCTGCGGGTCAATACCGCGATGCAGGTGCTGGATGTGTACGGTCAGGTCATTCCGCGCCTGTATGCGGCGGGGGAACTGACTGGGGGCTTCCATGGCGCGGGCTACATGAGTGGCACGGCTCTGGGGAAATCCGCGATTTTTGGCAGGATTGCCGGCCGTGAGGCGGCCGGTTCGGCGTGTTGAGCAGGCCTCACCGCACCGCGTGAGACTGCTCGGCTTGCGAGAACAGATTCAGCCGAAGTGGCAGACGTAGTCCAGCATTTCGACGGTTTCAATGTCGAAGCTGGAGTTGCCGGGGACGTCGAAACGTTCGCCACCGTGGTAGGTCTTCCACTCGGATGCACCCTTGAGCCTGATGCGGCACACGCCGCCATTGAGCTCCATGATTTCCGGGGCGGCCGTATTGAAGGTGAGGGTGGAGGGAAAGATCACCCCTATGGTCTTCTTGGTTCCGTCGGCGAACAAGACGGTATGGCTGACGCACTTGCCCTCGAAATAAACATTCGCTTTCTTGACCACGCTGACGTGGTCGAATTGTGTCGCGCTCACCCTCTATCTCCTCTTCTTCTTCAGGTTGGCCGCAATGCGCATGCGCAGCGCATTGAGCTTGATGAATCCCGCCGCATCGGCCTGGTTGTAGGCGCCGCCATCGTCGTCGAAGGTGGCGATTTTTTGATCGAATAGCGAGTCTGATTTCGACGAGCGTCCGGTCACCAGGACGGTGCCCTTGTACAACTTGACGCGGACATTGCCGTTGACCGGCCGCTGCGAGTCGTCAATGAGCTTCTGCAGCAGCACGCGCTCGGGGCTGAACCAGTAGCCGTTGTAGATCATTCGTGCGTAGCGCGGCATCAGATCGTCCTTGAGCGCCAGCACTTCGCGGTCGAGCGTGATGGATTCCATGGCCCGGTGGGCGCGCAGCATGATGGTGCCGCCGGGTGTTTCATAGCAGCCGCGCGACTTCATGCCGACATAGCGGTTCTCGACCAGGTCCAGCCGGCCAATGCCGTGCTTGCCGCCGAGGCGGTTGAGTTCGGTGAGCACCTTGGCCGGTGACAGGCGCTTGCCGTTGATGGCGACGATGTCGCCGTGCTCGTAGGCCAGCTCCACATACTCCGGACGGGCCGGCGCCTTCTCCGGGGAGACCGTGATGCGCCACATCGAGGCTTCCGGTTCGAAATCGGGATCTTCGAGAATGCCGCCTTCGTAGGAGATATGCAGCAGGTTGGCATCCATCGAATAGGGCGCGCCGCCCTTGCGCTTCTTGTAATCAACCGGGATGCGGTGCTTGTCCGCATAGGCAAGCAGCTTCTCGCGGGAGAGGAGATCCCACTCGCGCCAGGGGGCGATGACGCGCACATTGGGCATCAGCGCATAGGCGCCAAGTTCGAAGCGAACCTGGTCATTGCCCTTGCCGGTGGCGCCGTGCGAAATCGCATCTGCGCCGGTTTTACGGGCAATTTCGACCAGGCGTTTGGCAATGAGCGGCCGCGCGATGGAGGTTCCCAGCAGGTACTCTCCCTCGTAGACGGCATTCGCCCGGAACATGGGGAAGACGAAATCGCGCACGAATTCCTCGCGCAGGTCTTCGATGAAGATGCTCTTGACCCCGAACATCTGGGCTTTCTTGCGCGCGGGTTCGAGTTCCTCGCCCTGGCCGATGTCGGCCGTGAAGGTCACCACTTCACATCCGTATTGATCCTGCAGCCACTTCAGGATGACGGAGGTGTCCAGACCGCCGGAGTAGGCGAGTACAACTTTCTTCACTTCTGATTGCTTGGTCATTTCCCTGTTTCCAGATTTCGATTTCGACATTCGTAAGTTCAATCCACGGTTGCGCCGGTGCGCTTGATGATGGGAGCCCATTTGTCACTTTCCGAGCGGATCAGCCGGGCAAACTCTTCGGGTGTGCCGCCCACGGGATCCAGTCCGGCATCAACCAGTTTCTGCCGCGCGTCCGGGGCCTTGAGGGCGATATTCATCTCGCGATTGAGGCGATCAATGATGGGGCGTGAGGTGCCGGCCGGAACCAGCACGCCGTTCCAGGCGAGTGCCTCGAATCCGGGCAGGCCACTCTCGGCAATGGTGGGCATGTCGGGCATCAGTGAGTAACGCTGAAGACTCGTGACGGCGATGCCCTTCGCCTTGCCCCCCTGGATCAGGGGCGTCAGTGCGGTAGGCACGCTGAACATCATCTGCGTGTCTCCGGCGGCAAGCGAAGCGGCCGCCGGCGGGGAGCCATTGAAGGGTATGTGCACGATGTACAGGCGGGCTGTGGCCTTGAGCAGTTCCATGGTCAGGTGCGAGGAGCTTCCTGCGCCGACGGAGGCAAAGTTCAAACGGCCCTGGTTCTTGCGCACGTAAGCGAGTAGTTCCGGGAAACTCTTCACTGGAAGGCTTGCGCTCACGGCCAGAAGGTTGGGCTGGTTGGTAGTGGTGATAACCGGCGCCAGGTCCTTGAACGGGTCGTAGGGCAGGGCGCGATACATGTGCGGACCGAATGACAGCGGTCCGTTGAAGGACAGGACCATGGTGTAGCCATCCGGCGCGGCCTTGGCCGCAGCATCCGTGGCGATGGTTCCGCCGGCACCAACGCGGTTCTCCACGATCACGGCCTGGCCGAGGGGGTCCTTGATCTTGTCGGCAATGATGCGCCCGATCACGTCAATCGAGCTGGCTGCCGGGGCCGTCATGAGGAAGCGTATCGGCTTGCTCGGATAGGCCTGTGCTGCAGCGTTTCCGCAAAGCGCAGCCAGGGTTGCAGCTGCCATCGCCGATGCGAGCATGTTGGCAAGTTTCATGTGGGAGTCCCTCCTCATCGAATGTGGCCTGATGGCCTTCTCAGTTTTGCGTGATGCGGCCATGCACAAGGAATTCGAGCAATGCCTTCTGGGCATGAAGGCGGTTCTCGGCTTCATCCCACACCACGCTCTGCGGGCCGTCGATGACGTCGGCGGCAACTTCCTCGCCGCGATGGGCGGGCAGGCAGTGCATGAACAGGGCATCTTTCCTTGCCAGGCGCATCATGTCCGAGTCGACCTGCCAGTCCTCGAAATCGCGCTTGCGTTCCTCGTTCTCCGCCTCGAAGCCCATGCTGGTCCAGACATCGGTGGTCACCAGGTCGGCGCCGCGTGCTGCTTCCATCGGGTCGGTGAATTGTTCGTAGTGCGCCGTGCCGTGCAGGCCGGCACGCTCCGGCTCCACCTCGTAGCCCGGTGGTGTTGATACGCGAACCTTGAAATCGAGGACTTCGGCGGCCTGCAGCCAGGTATTGCAGACATTGTTCGAGTCCCCTATCCAGCAGACCGTCTTGCCGCGGATGTCACCCCGATGCTCGATGAAGGTGTGGATGTCGGCCAGGATCTGGCAGGGATGGTATTCGTTCGTCAGTCCATTGATCACCGGTACCCGGGAGCAACGTGCAAAGCGCTCGATGATCTCCTGGTCAAAGGTCCGGATCATGACCACATCGCACATGCGGGAGATGACCTGGGCGGCATCCTCCACCGGTTCGCCACGACCCAGCTGGGAATCACGGGTGTTCAGGTAGATGGCGGAGCCGCCAAGCTGGTGCATGCCGGCCTCGAAGGAGAGTCGTGTGCGCGTCGACTGCTTCTCGAAGATCATTACGAGCGTACGGTCTTCCAGGGGCCAGTAGCGTTCATAGCGCTTGAACCTTTCCTTGATCCAGCGCGTGCGCTCGAACAGGTATTCGCACTCCTCCCGGGAGAAGTCCTTGAACTGCAGGTAGTGGCGTGGAGGTTTCATCGTCCGACCTGAATTTCAATGCGCCCTGGCTGTTGCGGCGGCGACCGACGTGCGCTCGAGGAACGCCTTGATCAGGCGCACGAGGCGTTCGACCAGCTGGCCGGCCTCGGAAGGGTTGATCACCAGAGCCGGGAGCAGGCGCACCACATTGTCGGCCGTGACGTTGATGAGCAATCCGGCGGCGAGGGCATCAATCACGAGTTGGGCGCAAGGACGATCCAGTTGCACGCCCAGCATGAGCCCGCGGCCGCGTGTCTCGACGAATCCCGGGACTCCCTGCAGCCCATCGCGCAACCCGTCCTGGATGAGACTGCCCATGGCGACGGCATTGTCGAGCAGACCGTCATGCTGGAGGATTTCGAGTGTTGCAAAAGCCGCGGCAGTGGCCAGTGGGTTGCCGCCGAAGGTGGATCCATGATTGCCAGGATGGAAGACCGTCGCTGCAGTGCCACGCGCCAGGCAGGCGCCGATGGGTACGCCGCCTCCCAACCCCTTGGCCAGCGTGACGACGTCGGGCATGATGCCGGCCAGCTGATAGGCAAACCATTTGCCGGTCCGACCGATTCCGCACTGGACTTCATCGAGCATCAGCAGCCAATCCTGCCGGTCGCATATCTCTCTCAGCGCACGAAGGTACTCCATGCTGCTGACATTGATGCCGCCTTCTCCCTGTATTGGCTCGACAAGGATGGCCACGACGCCGGGATTGTGTTCCGCAATGTGTTGAATACTGTTGATGTCGTTGAATGGCACGCGCACAAAGCCGCTGACCAGCGGCTCGAATCCGGCCTGCACCTTGCGGCTTCCGGTTGCCGAGAGGGTCGCCAGGGTGCGTCCATGGAAGGCATTTTCCATGACGATGATGGACGGATTCGCCACGTTGCGCTGGTGGCCATATAGCCTTGCCAGCTTGATGGCCGCCTCATTCGCTTCACACCCGGAATTGCAGAAGAAGGCGTTGTCCATGCCGCTGATGGCGGCAAGCCGGTCTGCCAGGCGTTGTGATTCCGCAATGCCATAGAGATTGGAAACGTGCATCAGCCGGCCGACCTGCTCTGCAATGGCGCTGACCAGCCGGGCATGGCCATGTCCGAGTGTGTTGACCGCGATGCCCGACAAGGCGTCCAGGTAGCGCTTGCCCTCGGTGTCCCAGAGCCAGACCCCTTCGCCTCGGGCGAAGGTGACCGGCAGTCGGCTGTAGGTGTTCATCAGGGTTGATGTCATGGCGTCAGGCATTCAGCTGTGAAGATGGAGTATGAGATTGCAGCGATGATTCAGCTTGCCGGCTCGTTGCAAGGGCGCAGGAACGAAGTTTGCATTGCAAATGGTGACCAGGCAACGGGCGTCGATGAGGCGACGAATAAAAAAAGCGACCAGCTATGACCCGGGTCGCCTTATGCCATAATCAGTGTGAGAAAATAGTGAACAATGGCAATATCTTAGCACGATTTGGCGCGATTTCTTGCGGGATTTCCGGGGTCCCATGCACAGCAGGTTGACGGTGTTCAACCAAAAGGGTGGCGTCGGTAAAACCACCACGGTGTTGAATCTTGGTGCGGCGCTGTCCCGCCGAGGCCTTTTGCCATTGCTCATAGATCTGGATGCGCAGGCACACCTGACCGCCATACTGTCGCCGATCGAGTCCGGCAGTGACAGCCTGTTTGCCTATTTCAATGAATCGCGTCCACTGGCCGCGCTGGTGCGTGCCATCGAGCTCGCCGGAGCTCCGGCGGAACTGCTGCCTGCCCATGCCGAATTGAACAAGGTGGATACCCTTTTCGGCAAGGGACCGGGGATACTCAACCGGCTCAAGAACGGGCTGGATGTAGCCTGGCCGCCAGTGCTCGCACAGCATCGCGCTGCGCGCCCGCTGATCATCGACTGTTGCCCCATGCTGGGCGTGCTGTCACTTTCGGGGGTGCTGGCATCTGAACGGGTGCTGGTACCCATCTCGACGGATTTCCTGGCATTGCGCGGGGCACAGCAACTGGACAACACCCTGCGCGCCCTTGAGCATGTGCTCAAACAGCGCGTGCAGCGTCGCTATGTGCTCACCCGCTTTGATGGCAGGCGGCGGATGTCGCATGACATTGCAGCGCAGGCGAAGGAAAGGTTTGGCGAGGATTTGTGCATCTCGCGTATCGCCGAGAATGTTTCAGTGGCCGAAAGTCCTTCGTGCAACCGGGATGTGTTCAGCCACGCCCCCGGGAGTCGGGGCGCACGGGACTATGAAGCCTTGCTGGACGAACTGCTGGGCAGCGGCTTCTGGGAAATCACTTGCTGATGAGCGAAACCACCTCTTCGAAGCTCAATTGTTCCGAGCGACGCAGATTCGCCAGGACGCGGCACTCAAGCACCTCGCAATGCAGGTACATCTGCCGCAACTTTCGCTCGGCGTCGGCCTCATCGCGGCCCTGGATGGTCAGATTTTCGACCACCAGACCACGGCGGGTGCGAATGCGGAATCCATACTTGATCAAGGATGACTGCAACATGTCTGACCAGTTATTTCAATGACTTAAGAAAGATATAACACAGCAGTTCGAGGGGGGCAATTTAAATGATTGATCTATGTGGCTTTGTTGTCATAATTTATGTAAAGGGCATTATCGGTTCCACCTTGCCGGATACTGTAACTCCTTCATGCGCCTGATAGAATTACATTCTTCCTGTGGGGTCTTGTGTCCCCGCTGTTCCAATCCCCGAACATGCCAGAACCAACCAGAGGCCAATCAGCGTGTCTGCTGAAGCAGAAGAATTCGTCATCACCGGCCTGACTCTGGAAGGCAAGCAATTCCGGCCCAGCGACTGGGCCGAGCGTCTCTGTGGCGTGCTATCCGTGTTCGGCGCCGAGAAGCGAATGGAATATTCGCCCTATGTCCAGCCGATGACGTCGGGAGGGGTGAAATGTGTCGTCGTGAATCGCAAACTCGAGAGCGTGGAACCCATGGCCTTCAAGTTTTTGCTCAGCTTTGCCAAGGATAACGAGTTGCAGGTGCGCGCGGGCAGGGCAGGCGACCGCTGATTCGCCCTTCCGGCAGGAAGGGCTCCTGCGGCGAGCAGGCAACAAAAAAGGCGGACCGAAGTCCGCCTTTTTCATGTCATCGTGAGCCGGATCAGGCTGCTGCGCCCATGCTCTTGATCTTGGCTGACAGGCGGCTCTTGTGCCGGGAAGCCTCATTCTTGTGAATGATGTTCTTGTCGGCAATCCGATCAACAACGCTGATCGACGTGCGGTAGACCTCCTGAGCTGCGGCCTTGTCACCGGCTTCAATGGCCTTGACGACGCTTTTCAGGGCAGTGCGATACTCGGAACGCTGGCTGGCGTTGTGTTGACGGCGCTTTTCGGACTGACGAGCGCGCTTGCGTGAACCTGCGGTATTTGCCATGTGACTCGAACCCTCTCGACCGGATGCTGGCGGGAAATGAAGGGCGGAAGTATAGACTGGAAACGTCGTGTAAGGCAAGCACTCGTGTTCCCCCTTCGCCGCGGCCCTATAATGGCGGCCCATGTCCGGTCAGTATCCTTCCCAGGAAAAAAAGCCCCGTAAAAGCCTGCTGAGGGCGCTGGGCACCATCAGCAGCCTGACACTGGTTTCCCGAATACTCGGTTTCGTTCGTGACGCCATCATCGCCAGGGTTTTCGGTGCCGGTGTTGCCACAGACGCCTTCTTCATCGCCTTTCGCCTCCCCAACCTGCTCAGGCGACTGTTTGCCGAAGGGGCCTTTTCCCAGGCTTTCGTGCCGATACTGGCCGAGTACCGGAATCGCGAGGGCGAAACCGCCACGCGGCTGCTGGTCGATCGCACTGCCACTCTGCTGTCGCTGGTTCTGCTGGCGGTATCGGTGGTGGGCATGCTGCTGGCTCCGGTGATCATCTACATCAGCGCTCCGGGCTTTTCAGCCGATGCCGACAAGTTCGACCTCACTGTCGCCATGCTGCGCATCACCTTCCCCTACATACTGTTCATATCGCTGGTGTCCCTGGCAGGGGGCATCCTCAATTCCTGGAGCCGTTTTGCCGTCCCGGCATTCACGCCGACCTTGCTGAATGTGGCCATGATCACCGGGGCGGCCTGGGGGGCGCCGTATTTCGACCCGCCCTCGCTGGTGCTGGCCTGGTCGGTGTTCGCAGGGGGGGTATTGCAACTGGCCTTCCAGGTTCCCGCGCTGTCACGCATAGGCATGCTGCCCCGGCCCCGGCTCGGCCTGACAGATCCGGGCGTGCTGCGCATACTCAAGTTGATGGGCCCCGCCGCGCTGGGCGTCTCCGTGGCCCAGGTCAGTCTCATCATCAACACCATATTTGCCTCGTTTCTGGCAACCGGCAGCGTCTCCTGGCTGTACTACGCCGACCGGCTGATGGAATTCCCCACCGGGCTGCTGGGTGTTGCGCTCGGGACCATTCTCCTGCCCGGCCTGTCGAAATACCATTCAACGCTGGCTGCCGATGAGTACGGGAAGTTGATCGACTGGGGCCTGCGACTGGCGCTGATGCTGGCCCTGCCGGCAGCGGCCGCTCTGGCCGTTCTGGGCGTGCCATTGATCACCACGCTGTTTCACTATGGCCAGTTTTCCGAGCAGGATGTGTGGATGACCCGCCAGGCCCTGAATGCCTACAGCGTGGGGCTGACGGCACTCATCCTGATCAAGGTGCTGGCCCCGGGTTTCTACGCGCGTCAGGATGTGCGCACGCCAGTGAAGATCGCCATCATGACCTTGATCTTCACGCAATTGATGAATGCCGTGTTCGTCGTGCCTTTGCAGCATGCCGGCCTGGCCCTGGCCATCAGCCTCGGGGCGTGCCTCAATGCCGGTGTGCTGTTGTACTGCCTGCGCAAGGACGGCATCTATCAACCCCAGCCGGGCTGGATGGCCTTCAGCGTGAAGGTGATCGTCGCAGTGGGCCTGATGGTACTGGCACTGTGGCTGGTGTCGGGCCCGGACCAGTGGTGGCTGGAGAGTTCGGGGCGCATGCGTGTGCTGGGCCTGGGTGGCCTGGTGATGCTGGGAATGTCGGTCTACTTCGGTGTGCTGGTGGTGCTGGGATTTCGCCCCCGTGATTTCGGCCGCAATGCCGACTGAACCCGGTCCGCGGGCCGGTCAACTGGCAAAAAGCCGCTATAATTCAAAAACTTTGCGCATTTTGCGCCTGTCAAAAACCATGATAGTCCCGGCCGGCTTGCCGGGGCGGATTTGCATCGAAGCCTTCCCATGATCGTCACCCACGGCCTTGCGCCCCTATGCGATGACCGCGCCGGTGCAGCAGTGACCATCGGCAATTTTGATGGTGTCCACGTCGGCCATGGCGCCATGATTGCGCGCGTGTGCGTGGCTGCCAGGCAGGGCGACCTCGCCACCTGCGGACTGACTTTCGAGCCACATCCACGTGAAGTGTTCACGCCCGAGAATGCGCCCACCCGGCTGACCTCGTTGCGGGAAAAGCTGGAGTTGCTCGGGGCCCTCGGGCTTGATCGCACCCATGTCCAGCGATTCACCCGCACATTTGCCGGCCTGACCCCGGAAGCCTTTGTCGAGCAGGTTCTGGTGCGCACCCTGCGCGCACGCTGGGTCATGGTGGGCGATGATTTCCGCTTTGGCGCCAGACGGGCCGGTGATGTCGCCACACTGAGGGCGCTCGGAAAGGCACACGGTTTCGAGGTGGAAACCATGTCCACGGTCATGCAGGATGGCGTGCGGGTGTCCAGTTCTGCGGTGCGCGAGGCGCTCGCCGCCGGCAAGCTGGCACATGCGGCCCGTCTGCTCGGGCGCAATTACAGCATCAGCGGCCGTGTGGTCCACGGCGACAAACTCGGGCGCACCCTGGGGTTTGCCACGGCCAACATCCAGCTCAGGCACAACCGGCCGCCGCTGAACGGCATATTTGCGGTGAGATTGCACGGTGCCGGCACCGCGGCACGGGATGCCGTGGCGAGCCTGGGCGTGCGTCCCACGGTCAAGGCCGCCGGCGCGCGCGCGGTGCTGGAAGTGCATGTATTCGATTTCAACGAGGATCTTTACGGCCGGCACGTCCGGGTGGAGTTTGTGGAGAAGATCCGGGACGAGGAAAAGTACGAGGGACTGGAAGCCCTCAAGCGGCAGATCGCCCTGGACTGTGCCGAGGCCCGCCGCCTGCTTGCCGATTCACGCAATCACTGAAATGACATGAACGACAAAAAAGACAAATCCGGTGGCAAGGGCGGCGTGGACTACAAGGACACGCTGAACCTGCCCGACACTGCATTCCCGATGCGCGGGGACCTTGCCAGGCGCGAGCCGCTGTGGGTCAAGGAGTGGGAAGAAAAAAAGATTTACGAAAAGATCCGCGCGGCATCCAGCGGTCGGCCGAAGTTCGTGCTGCACGACGGCCCGCCCTATGCCAATGGCGATATCCATATCGGCCATGCCGTCAACAAGGTCCTGAAAGACATCATCGTCAAGTCACGCCAGCTGGCCGGCTTCGACGCGCCCTACGTGCCCGGCTGGGACTGCCATGGCATGCCCATCGAAGTGCAGATCGAAAAGACCCACGGCAAGAACATTCCGGTCGAGCAGACCCAGCAGCTGGCGCGCGCCTATGCCACCGAGCAGGTGGCGCGCCAGATGAAGGACTTCAAGCGCCTCGGCGTGCTGGGCGACTGGGACAATCCCTACCTCACCATGGCCCATGGCAATGAGGCCGACGAGATCCGCACCCTGGGAAAACTGCTGCAGAAGGGGTATGTGTATCGCGGCCTGAAGCCGGTCAACTGGTGTTTCGACTGCGGCTCTGCGCTGGCCGAAGCCGAAGTGGAGTACGCCGACAAGAAGGACATCGCCATCGATGTCGGCTTTCCCTTTGCCGAGCCGGACAGGCTGGCTGCGGCCTTCGGCCTGCCCAGCCTGCCCCAGGGCAACGGCTGGATCCTCATCTGGACCACCACCCCCTGGACCATACCGGCCAACCAGGCGCTCAACGTCCATCCCGAGTACGACTACAACCTGGTGGAAACCGAACGCGGCCTGCTCATCCTCGCGGCCGAACGCCAGGCGGCCTGTCTGGAGAGCTATGGTCTGAAGGGCAACACCCTCGCCACCTGCAAGGGTGCGGCGCTCGACCACATCGCCTTCCGTCATCCCTTCCATGACCGCCTGTCGCCGGTGTACCTCGGCGACTATGTGACGCTGGATACCGGCACCGGCATCGTCCACAGCGCCCCGGCCTATGGCGTGGAGGATTTCCAGTCCTGCCGCCACAACGGCGTGAAGGACGAACACATCCTCACGCCCGTCATGGGCGACGGCAAGTACGCCTCCACCTTGCCGTTCTTCGGCGGCATGATGATCTGGAAGGCCAACCCGGAGATCGTCAAGAAGATCGAGGAGACCGGCTGCCTGTTCCGTTCCGAGACCTATCTGCACAGCTACATGCATTGCTGGCGGCACAAGACACCCATCATCTATCGCGCCACCACCCAGTGGTTTGCCGGCATGGACGATGTGCCGGGTTACGCCGGTGCGCAGCCTGCAGGGTCGCTGCGCGCTGCGGCACTGCGCGGCATCGAACAGACCATGTTCTACCCCGGCTGGGGTAAGGCGCGCCTGCACGGCATGATCGCCAACCGGCCGGACTGGACCTTGTCGCGCCAGCGGCAATGGGGCGTGCCCATGCCCTTCTTCATCCACCGTGAAACCGGCGCATTGCATCCACGCACGCCGGAGCTGCTGGAACAGGTGGCCAAGCGCGTTGAAGCCGGCGGCATCGAAGCCTGGCAACGCGTCGACGTGAAGGAATTCCTCGGCGCCGATGCGGAGCATTACGAGAAGGTGAAGGACACGCTGGATGTCTGGTTCGACTCTGGCGCCACCCACCAGACGGTGCTGGGCGGGCCCGGCGGCGACAAGGCGGGTGCGGGCTCGCACGGCGCCAAGCTCGGATTTCCTGCCGATCTCTATCTGGAAGGATCGGACCAGCACCGCGGCTGGTTCCACTCGTCGCTGCTGGTGTCCAGCATGCTCAACGGCATGCCGCCCTACAAGGCGCTGCTCACGCACGGCTTCGTCGTGGACGGCCAGGGCCGCAAGATGTCCAAGTCCATGGGCAATGTCATTGCACCGCAGAAGGTGTCCGACTCGCTGGGCGCGGAAATCCTCAGGTTGTGGGTGGCGAGCACGGATTACTCGGGCGAGCTGTCCATCTCCGACGAGATTCTCAAGCGCGTGGTCGAGGCCTACCGGCGCATCCGCAACACCCTGCGCTTCCTGCTGGCCAACACCGCGGACTTCGATCCGTCGAAGCACGCCCTGCCGCCGGAGCAGTGGCTGGAGATCGACCGGTACGCCGTGGCACGCACGGCACAACTGCAGGCCGACATCCTTGCCGAGTACGAACGCTACGAGTTCCATCCGGCGATGGCGCGCCTGCAGACCTTTTGTTCCGAGGATCTTGGCGGTTTCTATCTCGACATCCTCAAGGACCGCCTTTACACCAGCGGCATTGATTCGAAGGCAAGGCGTTCCGCGCAGAGCGCCCTGTGGCACATCGGCCAGAGCCTGGTGCGCCTGATGGCGCCGGTGCTGTCCTTCACCGCCGAAGAGGCCTGGAAGGCACTGGCCCCGGCGGATGACACCATCTTCACCCACACCTACCATGCACTGCCCGCCGTGGCCGAAGCGGAGGCCCTGCTGGACAAGTGGCAGCGGCTGCGCACGGTCCGCTCCGAGGTGACCAAGCAACTGGAGGAATCGCGGGCCGCCGGCAAGATCGGCTCTTCCCTGCAGGCCGAAGTGGTGGTGCGTGCCAGCGGCGACAAGCTGTCGCTGCTACAGGGCCTGGGCGATGACCTGCGCTTCGTGCTCATCACCTCCAGCGCGCGTGTTGAAGCCGTGAGCAGCAGTGCCGACGAATCCGTGGAGGTCCATCCCAGCAGCCACGCCAAGTGCCCGCGCTGCTGGCATTACCGTGGTGATGTCGACGCCGACCCGCAGCACCCGGGCCTGTGCGGGCGCTGCACCAGCAATCTGTTCGGCACCGGCGAGGCCAGGCTGCATGCCTGAGCCGGTTTCAACACGGGGCCTGCCCCCTGGGGTGCCGGTGGTGGTGGCGCCAGGCGGCAACTGGTTGCGCTGGCTGGTGCCCGCTGCCGTGATCATCATGCTCGACCAGTTGAGCAAGCAATGGCTGCTCGCGGCCCTGCAGCCGGGGGAAACCATTATGGTGACGGGCTTTTTCAAGCTCGTGCTGTGGTTCAACACCGGTGCCGCCTTCAGCTTCCTGGCCGATGCCGGGGGCTGGCAGCGGCTGGTGTTTGTCGGCATTGCCCTGGTGGCGACCGGGGTGATCACCTGGCTGCTGCGCAAGCATCCGGAACAAAGTCTGTTCTGTGCCGGACTAAGCCTGATCATGGGCGG
>CAIPGJ010000009.1 GCA_903864555.1 uncultured Pseudomonadota bacterium
CCGGCAAATACGATCTGGCCGTTCTTCAACAGGCGCGAGCTCATCACGGCGAGCAATTCACTGGCGGTGAAGGCGGCGGCTTTTTCGGTCATGGCAGGCTTATTCATTGGCGATGCTCCGGCCGCGGCGCGCGGCATCCAGCAGCGCTTCCAGGCCGATCAGATTGAGGTAGTCCGTCCAGGATCCGGGGCCGTAGACATAGCGGTCGAGGTATTCGCGCATGCCCTTGACCGGATCGCCGTTGACCAGCGAGGTGTAGTAATCCATGTGCTTGAACAGCGGCTCGTACACGCCGCTGCACTCGTGCGGGGCGCAGCCGAAGGGCACCTCCACCACGGCATCGACGGTGAAGAAGGGGATCTTGGTCTGGTCCGGCGCACGGCGGATCTGGTTGTTCGAGACGATGCGCTCGGTGGTGAGGATGACGCGGTTGGCCGCCATGGCCAGGTCGATGTCCATGAAGGGCAGGCCGTCGATCTGGGCATTGCCGTAGGCGTCGCAGCGCTGCACGTGGATGATGGCCACGTCCGGATTGAGGGCCGGCACCAGCAGCAATTTCTCGCCGGTGAAGGGGCAGTCGATCTCTTTTGCCTCCGGACGCTGGCGCAGCACGTCCGAACCCAGCATGGAGCGCATCGGCAGGAAGGGCACGCCCATGGCACCGGCGCGCATGCGCATGCCCATGGCCATGTGGCTCCACTCCTCGTAGCGGGCGCTGCCGGATTCGACGTGGTGGCGCATCACCTTGGAGACGCCCCAGACGATGCCCTGGCTGAACCAGCTGGTCATCATGTGCTGGCAGACGCCCGAGGAAAACAGCAGGTCGCCGTCGCTGGAGACGATGCTGCGCGCGCAGGAAAGGTTCTTCTTCCCGGCCCGGATCAGCGCCCAGATCATGGCCATGGGCGTGCGCGACAGCGTGCTGCCGCCGATGCCCAGCGAGGCGCCGTCGGGCACCAGCGCTGCGGCTTCCTCCAGCGACATCACCTTCTCGCGCAGGCTGCGGTCACGCTCCCCCAGCTTCTTTCTCAGATCGAGATAACTGTCACCCACTGTCATTCCCCTTGCTGACCGCTCGGCCGCCCGATTGGCTGCCCGCATCGTACGCACTGTACGCACTGTCCGCACCGTCCGAACATGGCGTCCGGCTTCAGGCGGCCATGCCTGTTTCCCTGTTGAATTCGTCGATCAGCCTGTCCCATTCAGGCACCGAAGCCTGGATGGCCTGCCAGAAGGTCTGGTGCCGCCGGCTGTCGAAGTCGGCCACGCTCACGCCCTGCTGTTCGACCCAGGTGTAATAGCCCAGGTTGAAGATGCGCTTCTGCTCGGCATAGGTGAGATCGAGCAGGTGGTCGTCGGCCACCGCGGCCAGGTGCTGGCCGAAGATGCAGCCGGCATCCACTGCATCGATGCCCTGGGGATAGTGGCGCCTGCCATAACTCGTGCGTTCGCTGCCGTAAAGGTCGGCGCTGTCGGTGGCGACGGTCATGATGACGTCGTTTTCATCCAGGTCGAAGTGGCGCGCGATCTTGATGGCCGCCAGCACGTTGGCGATGCCGGAAATGCCCAGGTTGTCCAGCTGGCCCACCAGCCTGGCATCCACGCCGCGCCGTGCGGTGAGGTACTCGCGCCCGGTGGCGTCATTGAACAGCAGGTTGAGCGCATCGGAGCTGGCATCGGAAATGCCCACCACGATGTCGGTGTTCATGACGTTGTGGATGAGCGGGATGTGCTTGTCGCCGATGCCCTGGATGTTGTGCTCGCCGTAGCCGTTGCACAGCAGGGTCGGGCATTCGATGGCTTCCACGGCGGCGATTTTCGTGCCGTGCTCGGCCTTGAGGTGATCGCCCGCGGCAATGGTGCCGGCCGAACCGGTGGCCGAGACGAAGGCCGACAGGCGCAAGCCCGGGGTGCGCTTCTGCAGGTCGATGAACACCCGCTCCAGCGCGCGTCCGGTGACATGGCAGTGCACCATGTAATTGGCGAACTCGGAGAACTGGTTGAGGATGACATTGCCCTGGTCAGTCTGCAGTTCCTTGCACTTGTCGTAGATTTCCTTGACGTTGCTCTCGGTGCCGGGTGTGCGGATGATGTTGCTAGGCTCGGTGACCCAGCGCTCCAGCCACTCGAAACGCTCGGCGCTCATGCCGGCCGGCAGCACCGCGACACCGCGGCAGCCAAGGATGCGCGAGATGGCCACGCCGCCGCGGCAGTAGTTGCCGGTGGAGGGCCACACCGCGCGGTGCGTGGTTGGATCGAAGCGCCCGGTCACCAGTCGCGGCACCAGGCAGCCGTAGGCGGCCAGCACCTTGTGCGCGCCGATCATGGGAAAGCGCCGTCCCAGCGCGACGACAATGCGCGCCTTCACGCCGGTCAGCGATTGCGGCAGTTCCAGGTAGCCCGGCACCTCCTGCGTGCCGGTGCGGGCCTCGTCGTTGAACCAGTGCACGCGCCACAGGTTGCCCGCCTGCGCCTCGTCGGGCGCCGCGGCGGCGGCGGCCGCCTTCAGGCTTTTGGGGATGCGCGCCGGATCGGCCAGCTCGGAAAACTTCGGCAGCGCGATCTTCAACTCGCGCAGGCGCGCCACGGCGCGTGAACGCACGTCGGCATCGGCAATGACAGGGTCGAGGACGAGGGCGCTCATGCCTGCCACATCCGTTGTTCTGCAAGGGAGGTCGCGGCTGCGATCACGGAGGTCCTCAGGGTGTCGGAGATAGTCATGATTGTGCACATGGTACTAATGATAATACCTCTTGTCGGTACTTCCTGGGTGGCCAATTCCGTCAAGCCCCGTTGTGATGCACGTGCCCGTTTTTCGGCACCATCCCGGTGCTCCCTGAAGTAGCCTGTGCACCCCCCCCCGGCGCGAGCTTCAGCCCTTCCAGAGGGACTGCCAGAGACCGCGCAGCTTGTCCTTCAGCACGGCGAACATCAGGGAGCCGCCGTCCAGTTCGCGCGCTGGTTCAGCGTCGCTTTTGCCATCCAGTCGCGCCTGCAGGTTGGCGGCGAAGGCTTCGGTCATGCGCCGGGCGATGTCCTGCACGATGGCGCCGCGGCCGAACTGCGCCAGCGGTCCGCTCAGCGCATAGGCAATGCTGATGTCGACCCGGGTGGAGCGGCCCTCATCCTCGGGCAGCAGCCTGTAGCTGATGTCACCGCGGGCGATGGAGCCGGAGCGGGTGTCGCGCGCGCTGCCGCGCAGCAGGCCGCTGTGATCGGCGGCATTGCGCTCGACATCGGCGCCGCCGTCGAATTCCGCGACGATGGGGCCGACCTTCACGCGCAGGCGGGTGTCGACGTGGGTGTCCGTGGGCGTGCCCAGGACGCTGGTCCCGGGCAGGCAGGGCGCCACTTCAGCCAGCCGGCCGAAGAAGGCCCACACCGTGTCCGGCGGATGGGCGACGCGAAAGCCCTGCTGCAGCGTGGCCTGCGGGCGCAGGGCATCGGCATGCTGCGGCCTCGATGGCGTGGACCGTGTTGCCGGCGTTGCGGGCTGTGTCACAGGAGCGGCAACACCACCACTGGCACTGATACCGGCGGCGGCGCCTGCGTGCCCCGAGCCGACCGGACCCAGGGCGGAGCGGCCGGCAGCCGGGCCGGCACCGCGCGCCTTGCGCGCCGCGATCACGGACTGCACCGCACGCACGATGCCGACATAGCCGGTGCAGCGGCACAGGTTGCCGCTCATGGCGAAGCGGACATCGGCCTCCGTGGCATCGGGCATGCGCAGCACCACGTCGCGCGCCGAGGCCAGCATGCCCGGGGTGCAGTAGCCGCACTGCAAGGCATGCTCCTGGGTAAAGGCGGCGCGCAGTTCGGTGGTCACCTCGTCCTTGTCCAGGCC
>CAIPGJ010000010.1 GCA_903864555.1 uncultured Pseudomonadota bacterium
ATCTTTTTCAACAGCCTGCAAACCACTACTCGAAGCTGGAACCTGGAAGCGGCGAAGTGACGCGGCTAGCCCAACACAACCAAGAAGGAGGATAGGCTCATGAGCACAATGTCTGATCGTGTAGCACTCATCACTGGCTGCGCCAAGGCCGGCGGCATAGGTGCGGCCTGCGCTGCAGCGCTGGCCGCGCGCGGCATCGTCGTGGTGGTCGCCGATATCGAGGCCACTGGCGTGCACAACGCCCTCGATCCACAAGGAGCCGAGGACAAGGCGAACGACGGCCTGCACAAGCTGGTAGACAGGATCACCGCAACGGGCGGCCAGGCTTCCTGGGTGCAGGGCGACGTCAGTAATGAGGCTGATGCCATCCGCATGGTAGCCACGGTGATTGAGCGCTACGGCCACATTGACATTCTGGTGAACAATGCGGGCGCCCCACACGGCAAGGACCGCCAGGACTTCGAGAGCGTGCCGCTGGAGGCATGGGACTTAGTGATGGGGGTCAATGCCAAAGGATGCTTTCTCATGTCGCGCGCCGCGATTCCCCACATGAAGCGGCAGCACTGGGGGCGCATCATTAACATGTCCTCGGCGGCTGGCAAGGTGGGTCGCAAGCACATGGCGGTCTATGCGGCCTCCAAGGCCGCCATCATGGGCCTGTCGCGCGCGATTGCGATAGAAGTGGCCGCTTTCGGTGTCACCGTGAATGCCGTCAATCCCGGCCCCATTCTGACCTCGCGCGCCCTGAGTTCGGCTAAGCGCGAATCCGGAGACCTTGCCACAGGGCTAGCCGCGCGCGCCGCGCGCGTGCCGGTGGGGCGCCAGGGTACTCCGGAGGATGTCGCCGAAATGGTGGTCTACCTTGCATCGGATGCAGCCAGCTTTGTCACCGCGCAATCCATGAGCGTGTGCGGTGGAACAACCTGAAGCGCTATCTCGGGTCCAGTGGCATGGCGCCAACTGGGAAATCGGATGCTTTCGGGATGACAACCAAGCCGCTAGCGCGGCTGATTCTCACCGGAGCAACCGCAGACGCCCCCATCAATCACAGGAATTGTTGTTCCCTTAAAGAAAGAGACTTCAAATGAGACGGCGTGATTTTTTGAAGCTGGCCGGCACGGCCACGTTGGTGACTGTGGTCGGCGTGCCGGTGTCGCCAGTTTTGGCGCAGGGCAAGTATCCGGACAGGGCCATCCGTCTGGTGATTCCGTTTGCCGCCGGGGGCTCCACTGACGTCATGGGACGCCTGTTCGCCAGCCGTATGGGGCCCCTTTTGGGGCAACCCGTGGTGATCGACCTGAAGCCGGGTGGTGGTGGCGCCATTGGAATGGCCGAGGTGGCACGTGTCAAACCCGATGGATACACCATCATCTACGGCTCCTCATCGACTCACGTCATTACGCCGTCCACGAGTAATGTGGCCTATGACCCACTCAAGGATTTTAGCCACATTGCCATCGTTGCCAATCAGCCTATTGCCATCACGGTAAACATGATGGTGCCGGCCAAGACGCAGCGTGAGTTCATTGCCTATGCAAAGGCCAATCCGGGCAAGGTGAACTACGGATCGGCAGGCACTGGCAGTACCACCCACATTGCCGGCGAAATGTTCAACAAACTGGCCGGCACCAACATGACCCATATCCCTTACAAGGGTGGCGGCAACCTGGTCACCGATCTGGTCGCCGATCGTATTCAATGGTATCCGGGCACCACCGGCGGCATGATTCCGCTGGCCAATACGGGCAAGGCACGCGTGCTGGCGGTGACCTCGGAACAGCGCATGAAGAGTTATCCGGACATTCCTACCTCGTTAGAGGCCGGCCTGCCCGGCATGGTGTTCGGTTTAGTGACCATGTTCTCAGCGCCAGCCGGCGCCGCCAAACCCGTCATCGATACGCTCTACGACTCGGTGGCCAAACCATTGCTCGACCCGGCGTTTCAGGCTGAGCTGATGAAGCTGGGTTTTGAGCCTATGGTTGGTTATACCCCGGAAAAAACTACGGCACATATCAAACACGAACTTTCCACCGTAGGGCCGCTGGCCAAGTCACTGATGCCCAAGGAGTGACATGGGTCTGTTGACATTCAACGTGAATGTCAACAGACCCTGGCACCACGTGCCTGGTAGTTGATGCGCGCCGGCATTTTTCCTGGCTTCGAGTACGTATCGATGGATGTCCATTTTTCAATTGGCCGATACCACCCTTCAATGACGGAGACAACATGAGCAATTCAAGCATACGGATTGTGATGTGCGCAGCGTTGGCACTGGCGGCGCAGCATTTCAGCCTGCCGGTGCTGGCGCAGGCTTTCCCGGCCAGGCAGGTGCGCCTGGTGCTGGGCTACGCTCCGGGGGGCGGTGCCGATGTGCTGGCCCGGCTGATTGCCCAGAAGCTATCTGATGCGGCGGGTCAACCGGCCATTGTCGAGAATCGCCCCGGCGCGAGCGCTCTGCTGGCGCTGGAGCAGGTGTCCCGGGCGCCGGCCGACGGTCACACCCTGCTGGTCATGGCCAACTCCAGTATTCTGGCCCAGGCCCTGCGTGCCAAGCCAGGGCATGACATCGAGCGTGATCTGACGCCAGTGTCGGTGGTGGCAGTACAGCCCCTGATATTGCTGGTGCATCCTTCGGTGCCGGTGCAGAGTGTGAAGGAGTTCATTGCGCTGGCCAGAGCGAAACCGGGGCTCATCAACTATGGTTCCTCGGGAATCGGCGGGGCCTCGCATCTGGCCGGTGAGCTGTTCAATCTGCTCGCTGATGTGAGACTGTTCCATGTGCCCTACAAGGGCGGCGGTGAAAGCGTGGTGGCCGCTGCCGCCGGGCAGATACAGGTCACTTTTGCCAGCACCACCTCGGCTCGCTCCCTGCTCGACGCCGGGCGGCTCACGGCAATTGCCGTCACCAGCCTGCAGCGCACCCAGTTGCTGCCCTCGGCGCCCAGCATTGCTGAGTCCGGTGTCCCCGGCTATGACGCGGTGGTCTGGTACGCCGTGATGGCCCCTGCCGGCATCAGTGGCGAATTCGGCGCGCAGCTGAATATGCTGTTCAATCGTATCGCCAGTGCGCCTGAGATGAAGGAACACTTTGCCCGCCAGGGTTTTGAGCCGCAGTCCGGCACGGTGCAGCACCTGCGCACCCTGATCCGCAAAGATTCGGAACAGACGCTCAAGCTGATTAAAGCTGCCAACCTCAAGGCCGAGTGACAGCCCCGGCCGCCATTCTCAACCCGGGCTTGCTTCGCACAGGCTCGTACCAGATCGCCGCAATGGAGCTATGCCATGACTACTCAGGTTGACCTCATCGAAACCGTCATGGACCATGTGCTTGGCTGCCAGTACGACAGCCTGGGCAAGGCCACCGTGGCCATGATGAAAACCCTGATCATCGACACCATGGGCGTGGCGGTGGCCGGCAGTTCGGGTGAGCGTCTTCCGGAACTTGCCGCGCTGGTGCAGGACTGGGGCGGAAAACCTGAGGCCAGTCTGCTGGTACATGGGCAACACGTTCCGGCGTTTCATGCGGCGCTGGTCAATTGCACCATGGCGCGTGCCTGGGACTTTGACGAAGTGCACGAAGGCGGCGGCGGACATCTGTGCGCCAGCGTCATTCCGACCGCGCTGGTGCTCGCGCAGTGCGCCGGCGGCAAGGTCTCGGGTAAGACTTTGCTGCTGTCCCTGGTGCTTGCCACCGATCTGATTGCGCGGCTGCGTATGGCGCAGACGCGGCGCTCCGGCTGGGTGGCCGAGACCTTTGCACCCTTTGGCGTGGTGGCCATGGCCAGCCGCGTCCTGGGCTTGGATCGTGACCGCACGCGGGCGGCCATGGGGCTGGCCTATGCGCAGTGCGCCTCCAATACCCAGGGCACGGTCGATGGTTCCCTCAGCGTGCGGCTGCAACAGGGCCTGGCGGCCAAGTCGGGGGTGCTCGCGGTGCAGCTTGCGCAAATCGGCTTTGCCGGCCCACAGCAGATCCTGCAGGGTCGCTTTGGCTTGTATCCGCTGTACACAGGTGGTGAATACGACCCGGGGGTGATCACCGGCGAGTTGGGACGGCGCTTTGAATCCGACAATACCAGTCTGAAGCCCTATCCCAGTTGCAAGCTCACTCACATTCCCATTGCGCTGGCCGCGGCCATGGCCAGGGAGCACGGCATCGTCGCTAGCGACATCGTCAGAGTGGTGGTGCACACCAACCGCGATGGCTTTGACAAGTGCGCCTCGTCCCCGTCGAAACGGCGCCCGCGCAGTGTGCCGGACATGCAGTTCAGCCTGCCTGTGACAGTGGCAGTGGGGATACTGCGCGGCACAGTCACGCTCGCTGACCTGACACCCACAACCTGGAACGACCCGCAAGTTGCCGCACTGGCCGACAAGGTGGAGGTGCGCGTTGATCCCGAGCTGGACGCCTTGCCGCTGCTCATTTCCCCGGCCGTGGTGGAGATCGACACTTACAGCGGAGCGCATTACCGCAAGCGTGGCGATGCCGTGTCCGGCGCACCGGAGCAGCGCATGAGCGAAGCGGAAGTGGCCGCCAAATTCAGGGGCTGCGTGGCCGCTTCGTGCAAGCCATTGCCGCGGGCGAAAAGCGAGGCGTTCCTGCAGCAGGTAGGCCAGTTGGAAGGGCTGGATGATGTGCGGCCGCTGGCAGACTTGCTGATCGCCTGAACGGTCTGACGCGATGCGTGTTTTGAGGGCCACCTGACCTGACCTTCAGGCGGCCTGAGGTGGGGCGCGAGGAGGATCGAGACGAGCATCCCCCTGGTCATTACTTGCTCGATTGATCAGGCATAACAAAGGAGACCTGCATGACTTATCCGCTGACTGCCGAGTTGGGCAAGCTGGTGGGACGCACCCGATTCACTGATGTGCCGTCCGCGGCCGTGGAGGCCATGACCGGGGCGCTGGTAGACACCGTGGGCGTGATGATCGCCGGTTCGCGCGAACCGGCGCCGACGCTACTGCGCCAGATGCTTCAGTCTGCGGGAAGGGAGGCCACGCTGGTGGGGCCGCCCGGGCGTGCCTCGGCGGCGGAAGCGGCCTGGATCAACGGCACCGCGGCGCATGCGCTGGACTATGACGATGTGGCACAGCGCGGTGGCCATGCGAGCGCGGTACTGCTGCCGGCCATTCTGGCGCAGGCTGAGGCGAGCGGTGCTTCCGGGCGCGACCTGGTGCTGGCTTATGTGGTGGGGTATGAAGTGTTTACCGAGGTGGCCTCGCGAGATGCAGATCAGCACCATGACAAGGGCTGGCATCCGACACCGGTGTTCGGCGCGCTGGGTGCTGCCGCTGCCTGTGCCTCGCTGCTGCGCCTGGATGCTGGGCAGTCAGCGATGGCGATCGCCCTTGCCGCCTCCCAGGCGGGCGGGTTGATGTCCAACTTCGGCACCATGACCAAGCCTTTCCACGCCGGACGCGCGGCGCACGCCGGCGTAGTCTCGGCCAGGCTGGCCGCAGCTGGTTTTACCGCAGCCATGGATGCCCTTGAGCACACGCCGGGATTCCTGCAGGGGGTGTCTCCTCACGGCAGGGTTGACCTGGAACGTCCGGTTCCAACAAAGCCAGATTGGGCCCTGCTCGGACATAACAGGCTGGCGGTGAAAAAATACCCTATGTGTTACTGCACTCACCGTGTCCTCGATGGCGCGCTCGATCTGGTCGCGGCTGTCAGGCCGGATCCGAATGCGGTGCGTACTGTGACCGTGACACTGAGCCGGCGCAATGCGCAGATTCTGCGCAATCACGCCCCGGTGACCGGGCTGGAGGCGAAGTTCAGCGCCGAATTTGCGATTGCCACCTCGCTGGTGCGCCGGCGCGCCGGGCTGGCAGAGCTCCAGGATGAGTTTGTGCAGTCTCCCGAGATTCAGGCGTTGATGAAGAAGGTGGTCATCAAGGAAGACACGCGTGACGATCCGCAGCGTCCCGGCTATGCCATTCATGACCGGGTCGTGGTGGCCATGCAGGACGGAACGCTGCATGACAGTGGCCCGATCAGCGTGGTGCGGGGCGATCCACAGGCGCCGCTCACGCGCCAGGAGCTGTGGCTGAAATTCGACGATTGCGTGCGGGCCGGCGCCCCAGGGCTGAAGGCCAGAGAGCTGTTTGAAGCGCTGCTCAGCTTGCCTGACGCCGAGCAGCTTGCCGGCATCCTGGACAAGACGATACTACATGTCGCATAGGCGGCACCGCAGCGGTCGCCGCCAGGTCTGCGCACCGTGGCCGTAAAGGGTGGCATGAAGCCCATCCACCTCCTGGTGGCTTATCTCTCGCTCAACCAGGCCGCCTTGCTCGGTGTGCGCTTTGCCGCGGTGCTGTACGCGGTGAGCCATCCGTATTCCCCGGCCATCGTGGGCATGCTGCTGTCGCTGTACTCGATCAGTCCGCTGTTGGGCGCGGTGCACATGGGGCGCTGGGCCGACCGTATCGGCACCCGCCTGCCGCTGGTGAGCTGCTGCATCGCCATGCTGGCCGGGTCCTTGATGATGGCG
>CAIPGJ010000011.1 GCA_903864555.1 uncultured Pseudomonadota bacterium
CCAGGTGCTGACCGATGTGGTCGGCGGCCATATCAAGCTCGCCATCACCGGCATCCCGGCCATCACCCCCCATCTGGTTGCCGGCAAGCTCAAGGCCATCGGGGTGACGACGTCCCGCCGCGCCACCGCGCTGCCCGATGTGCCCACCATCGGAGAGTCGATACCCGGATACGAGTTCGACAACTGGACCGGCATCGTCACCAGTGGTGGCACGCCCAAGCCGATCATCGCGAAGCTCAATGCGGAAGTGGTGCGCATCCTCAACACGCCTGCCGTGCGCGAGAAATTTCTGGCCATGGGGGCGGAGCCCACACCGTCAACGCCCGAGGCATTCGAGGCGGTCCTCAAGCGCGACGCGGATCGCTGGGGAAAACTCATCAAGGCCACCGGCATCAAGCCGGACTGACTGAAAACCATCATGCCCACCGCCATCACCCTTGAACTGGGGCGCTTCATTGCTGGCCTGCGCCACCGGGATCTTCCGCGCGAGGTCGTGCCGATCGTCCATGCCGCCTTCGCCGACACCATCGGCGTGACCATGGCCGGCTCGGGGGAAGCGGCTCCCCGGCTGATCCGTGAGATGCTCATGCCCAGCGGTGGTGAGGCCACCATCCTCGGCCGGCATGGGAATGCATCGGCGCTCGATGCAGCCTGGATCAATGGCACGGCGGCCCACGCGCTGGATTACGACGATGTGTCGCAGCGTGGCTTCGGCCACGGCAGCACGGTGCTGGTTCCTGCCATCCTGGCCGGGGCTGAAGCCAGCCAGGCGAGCGGAGCCCAGGTGGTCACCGCCTACATTGCCGGTTATGAGGTCATGGCCGAACTGGTTGTGCGCGACAGGGACATCGGCGAATACCACGTCAAGGGGTGGCATCCGACCGGGGTGTTTGGTGCGGTGGGGGCCGCCGCAGCCTGTGCGTCACTGCTCGGGCTGGACGCGGAGCAGGCGGCGTGTGCCATGGCTATTGCCGCCACCCAGAGCGCCGGCCTGATTGCCAATGTCGGGACCATGAGCAAGCCCCTGCACGCCGGTCGCGGCGCGCATGCCGGTCTGTCTTCGGCCTTGCTGGCAAAAGCGGGTTTCACCGGCGCGCAGGATGTCTTCGAGCACCAACCGGGATTCCTGACAGCCTTCTCCAACCGCAACCGCCTCGACCTGGACAGCCCGGTCAGGGCCGGCGTCGAGTGGCGGATCGCCGGCGCCAACCGGATCAGCGTCAAGAAATATCCGCTTTGTTATTGCACGCACCGCTGCATCGATGGTTCGCATGACCTGATGGCCGCACACACTGTCGACTGGCAGGATATCGAGCGGATCGTGGTGTCCATCAGTCCGCGCAATGCCCACATCCTGCGCAATCACCGGCCACGCAACGGGCTGGAAGCCAAGTTCAGCATCGAGTTTGCCGTGGTGGCGCCCATCATCGCCGGCCGCGCAGGTCTGGCCGAACTCACCGATGCCTTCGTGCTGCGCGAGGATGTGCAGTCGCTCATCGAGCGCGTGGCCATCACGTGGAACGAGAACGAGGATCCGGCGCGGCCGGGCTACGCGGCACATGATCAGGTGGTGCTGGAAATGAAGGATGGCCGCAGGCTCGACTCCGGGCCTGTCCGCAATGCACGCGGCGATCATGATCTTCCCCTGGGCCAGGCTGAGCTGAGGACAAAATTCGACGATTGCCTGCGGGCCTTCGATCCGGATGCGCGTCCTGATGCAGC
>CAIPGJ010000012.1 GCA_903864555.1 uncultured Pseudomonadota bacterium
ACTGAGCTACGGTTCCGGCGGCCTGGGCGGCGTGGCCCACCTGGCCGGCGAACTGCTCAGCTACATGGGCGGGGTGAAGACCACGCACATCGCCTACAAGGGCGCCGCACCGGCCTTCCAGGACCTGGTGGGCGGGCAACTGGCCTTCACCTTCACCAGCACCGTCTCAGCCATCCCGCATTTGAAGTCGGGCAAGATCGCCGGCATCGGCGTCACCTGGTCCAAGCGCACGCCGGCCCTGCCCGATGTGCCCTCGATCTCCGACTTCTATCCGGGCTATGAAGTGCGCGTCTGGTACGGCTTCCTCGCCCCTGCAAAAACACCGCGCCCCATCATCGACAAACTCAACGCCGAACTGGAGCAGGTGATCCGCCAGCCGGAAGTGGCGCAGCGCTTTGCCGCCGATGGCGGCGAGGCCGTGGGCGGCCCGCCGGAAGCCTTCGCCAAGGTGATTGCCCAGGAGATCGCCATCTGGACGCGCCTGGCCAAGGACACGGGGCTGAAGCTGGAGTGAGTGGCGGACCACTGGTCATAGCTGCAGAGCGGGTTTACCCCCTTGTCAAAGGGGGTCGACTGGTCGCAGGCCAGCGGGGGGATTTTGGCCAACGGGCCGGATTTGCCCACCTTTACGCGGCCTTGCCGTGAGTCCGGATCATGATGGTTGCCTTGCAGGCAGCAGGCTGAGAATATCGAGTGCATCAGCCTGGTCACAACGGATGTTCTTCAAGAGCAAGCTCAGGCAGAGGCGATGGGATCAGCCCGTTGGCCAAAATCCCCCCGCTCGTTCGCTGCGCTCACGAGTCGGCCCCCTTTGACAAGGGGGTAAACCCGGCTGCGGCAGTGCGTGCCTGCCTGCGCAAGACCTTGCTTTGAATCCTGGCTTGGGTGGTTGCTGTGCGGGTGATGCGACGTACGGTTAAGGCAGCTGTATGAAAATCCCCCCGCGCGGCTGGGCAAAATCCCCCCGCGCGACTGCGTCGCGTCGGCCCCCTTTGACAAGGGGGTAAACCCGGGCCTGCTCCGGGCATTTTCAACAGCCTGTTAACATCATCCACAACGCAACCGCACGCGGAGACACGCATGGCCGTCAGCAAAGGCAGCACCAAATCCAAGGCAGTGGCATCCAGCCAGGACGCCGAACGCCCCGACCACGACGGCCATTACAGCGTGTACTGGCCACGCACGCCGCGGCAGACCGAGATCCAGCCGCTGGCGAAGCGCCCGGCCACGCTGGCGGGCAAGACCATCGGCCTCTTGTGGGACTACGTGTTCCGCGGCGATGAGGTGTTCGGTGTCCTGCAGCAGGAACTGGAGGCGCGTTATCCGGGCGTGCGCTTCATCAACTGGCGTGAGTTCGGCAACACCCATGGCAGCGACGAACACCAGGTGATCGCCTCCCTGCCGGAGAAGCTGAAGGCGCTCAAGGTGGACGCCGTCATCTCGGGCATGGGCTGTTGAGGCTCCTGCACGCCCGCCGTGTTGCGGGCGAGTGCAGTCAGCGAAGCAGCCGGCGTGCCGGCTTCCACCGTGTGCTGCGAAGGCTTTGTCGTGCTGGCCAAGGCCACTTCGGTGGGCCAGGGCATGCCCAACATCCCGCTGGCCATCGTGCCCGGCCACACCAATGTGCAGACGCCTGAGGAACTGGCGCGCAATGTGCGCGAGGTGACGCTGCAGCAGGTCATAGCCAACCTCACGCAGCAGCCGGAGAACGCCACCCAGGATGAAGAACCGGGGCAGCGCGACATCGTCTTTCGCGGCAGCTTCGCCGAGGTCAACGATCACTACTACGCGCAGGAATGGAGCGACGGCCTGCCCATCGTGCCACCGACGCGCGCGCGCATCGACGCCTTCCTCGCCCACACCGACGAGCCGCCGGAGAAGGTGCTGGGCATCCTGCTCCCGGACAGCCGCGCCGCCACGGTGTGGAGCATCGCCGTCAATGGCGTGATGGCCGGCTGCAAGCCCGAGTACATGCCGCTGCTGGTGGCGCTGGCCGAAGCCATGGCCGATCCCTACTACGGCGTGGAGCACAGCGGCAACACGCCCGGTGGCGAGACGCTGATCGTGGTCAACGGCCCGATCATCAAGGCGCTCGGCTTCAATTACACACAAGGGGTGATGCGCGACGGCTTCCTGCCCAACACCTCGATCGGGCGCTTCTGGCGACTGTACCTGCGTAACGTGGCCGGCTTCCTGCTGCACAAGAACGACAAGGCCACCTTCGGCAACACCTGGCGCGTGGTAATCGCGGAGAACGAGGAGACGCTCGCCAAGCTGGGCTGGAACTCCATCGCCGCCGACATGGGCTACCGGAACGGCGAGAGCACGGTCACCATCACGCGCCACACCGGCGGCAACCTCATCGTGTCACTGTCAGGCGATGTCAGAAAGCAGATGCTGCCCTACCTCGCCGATTCCATGATGCGCCAGATCAACTGGCAGCTCATGTTCACCGTCGGCCAGGGCATGGGCACGCTGCGCCCC
>CAIPGJ010000013.1 GCA_903864555.1 uncultured Pseudomonadota bacterium
GCGCCGCCGCAGGGCACGAACAGGTAATCCAGCGGCCCGATGTCCTCGAACAGTTCGAGTGCCGCGGTGCCCTGCCCCGCCACGATGTGGGGATGGTCGAAGGGCGGGATCACCGGCAGGCCGCGCTCCTTCGCCAGCGCCGCGGAGAAGGCCTCGCGATTCTGCGTGTGGCGGTCATAGAGAACGACTTCGGCGCCATAACCGCGGGTGGCCTCGATCTTCACCGCAGGGGCATCCTGCGGCATCACGATCACCGCCGGTATGCCCAGGTCGCGCCCGGCCAGCGCCACGGCCTGCGCATGATTGCCGGAAGAATAGGCCAGCACGCCGCGCCGGCGTGATTCAGGCGGCAGCTGCACCAGCGCGTTGTAGGCGCCGCGATACTTGAAGGCGCCCATGCGCTGCAGGTTCTCGCACTTGAAGAACACCGTGGCGCCGGCGCGTTCGTCCACCGTGTGCGACGTCATCACCGGCGTGCGATGGGCATGCCCCTTCAGGCGGTTGGCCGCCGCCACGACATCCCCGAAATCCGGAAGCGCATCACTCATGGTCATCCTTCACGATGTCCTGCCTGAAATGAAAAACCGCCATCCCTTCGCAGGAATGGCGGTCCGATGATGCAACTGCTGCAGGCTTGCCAGCAGGTTCAGTCCTGTATCAGGCCTTGGCCAGCTTGGCGGCCGAGGTGCCGGCAACCTTGCCGAACACCATGCCGGCAGCGAGACCGGAGCCACCCGGATAGTTGAAGTAGAAGATGCCGCCAACGATCTCGCCAGCCGCATACAAGCCCGGGATGGGCTTGTCGTCGGCATCCAGCACATGACCTTCGGTGTTGATCTTGATGCCGCCGAAACTGAAGGTGATGCCGCAGGTCGTGGCATAGGCCTCGAAGGGCGCCTCGTCGATGGTGTTGGCCCAGTTGGTCTTGTTCACTGCGAGGCCCTGGGTGCCGCGGCCGTCCTTGATGTTCGGATCAAAGGGCACGTCCTTCATCACTGCAGCGTTGTAGGCATTGATCTCCTCGAGAAAGCCCTTGGGATCGACGCCTTCCAGCTTCCCGGCCAGTTCCTCAAGCGTGTTGGCCGTGACCTTGGTGACCTGCTTGATGCGGTACTCGGCGCGCAGCATGGGGATGATCTTCTTGTCGAACACCTGCCAGGCAAACTGCTCGGGCTGCTCGAGGATGACGCGGCCGTACTTGGCGTAGGTGTAGTTGCGGAAGTCCGCGCCTTCATCCACGAAGCGCTTGCCCTTGGCATTGATCATCACGCCCCAGGGATAGCTGTGCTTCTGGTAGTTGTCGCCCACGGCCAGGTCGCCGGTGGGCGGCGCATTCAGCTCCCAACCCACGGCATGGCAGCCGGACCAGTGGCCGGTGGCCTGTGCGCCCACCGCGAAGGCCATCTCGTGGCCCATGCCGGTGTTGAAGCGCGTGCCGCGCACCTTGGCCAGGTCCCAGTTCGGCCCGAGGTAGCGCGTGCGCCATTCGACGTTGGCCTGGAAGCCGCCACAGGCCAGCACCACGGCCTTGGCAGACACTTCCTTGGTCTTGCCATTGTCCTTGTACTTCAACCCGTGCACGCCGTCGTCGTCGGCGATGAGCGTCGTGGCCACCGCGTCGTACTTGATCGTGATGCCGTTCTTGGCAGCAATCTTGTGGTGTGCCTCGACCAGGCCGGGGCCGCCGCCCCAGGAGCACACCGTAAGGCCACCCCAGAACTTGAACCGACCGTTGATCTTGTAGGCCTGTGCGCCCCAGATCGGCTGGAACTTCACGCCCTTCTGCTGCAGCCACTTCATGGTGGGGGCGATGTTGTTCACCAGCACTTCCACCAGGTCCGGATCGCAGCGGTTCTGCGTCACGCGCGCCAGGTCATCGAAGAAGTTTTCCTTGGTATAGGTGCCGAAATCGGTGATGGAGATCTCCTCCTCGGTGAGATCGGGCATCAGGTCCTTCAGGTCGTCCACGCCGTTGTACACCGTGCGGATGTTGCCGGCGGTGTAGGAGGAATTTCCGCCGCGCTCTTCTTCGGAGGAACGCTCCAGCACCAGCACGCTGCAGCCCTGCTCGCGCGCCGCGTGTGCCGCGCACATCGCCGCATTGCCCGCGCCGACGATGACTACGTCAAATGATTCCGCCATTTGCTGCTCCTTTGCTCGATTTCAACAGTGTGATCAATGAATAGCGCTGCTGCTAAGACTGCCTAACAATGCGAGGGGACACATCCCCTCGCGCTCCCCTGAGTCAGGGCGCCTGACGGCAACTCTGTCAGGCGCTCTAAAGGTCCTGCAGGCTTTCCTCACCCAGGTGGGAAATGTCACCCCAGACATCCAGCTGCCATTTGCCCTTGTGGTACAGAAAGCGGTTGATACTCGCATTGTAAAGCGACCAGGTCCGGGATTTCCCCAGGGGCAGTCCCATCACGTGACGAAACAGGGCGCCACAGACCCCGCCGTGGGCCGCCACGACGATGGTCTTGCCGGCCGAATCCGCGGCGATGCGCTCCAGCGCACCGATGATGCGCGCCTGGAACTGCGCCACGCTTTCCCCGCCGCCCGGAGGCACGGCCTCCGGATCACGGCCGCGGTAGAGCGTCCATTCACCCGGGCGCTCCGCCTCGCACTCCTCCATGGTCTTGCCTTCGAACACGCCGTAGCAACGCTCGCGCAGGGCGACATTGAACTGCGGCTGATGGCCGGTTTTTGTCACGATATGTTCGACCGTCTCGCGCACCCGGCCGAGGTCGGAGGCGTGGATCTCATCGATCTTTTCCAGCGCCAGGCGCAGGCCCAGGGCCTTGGCCTGGGCGACGCCGACAACCGTGAGCGGACTGTCGCTGTAACCCTGGATGCGCCGCTGGACATTCCATTCGGTCTCGCCGTGCCGCACCACAAAAAGCTTTGCCTCGCGCATCTACTCCCCCAATGTTCCTTTAACAGGCTGTTGAAAATCGATTCCCGGATACTCGTCCAAATCATGCACACCGGCTCCGCAGGGAAGCGGCTTTCAATCGCCCCCGATTGAGGGGGTCAAGGGGGACCATGCCCCCCTTTTTCAACACCCAACTATGGCTTGCCCAGCCAGCGCTGCCGCAACCGCTTGCTGTCGCCCGCATCGTCCAGGCCCAGCATGCAGGTGTCTGCATGCGGCGCGCCCAGTTCCACGTCCAGCACCATGAGTTCGTCGCGGCGGAAGACATGCATCTGCACGGTCTGCCCGGGCTTGCGGCCCACCAGCGCCGCCTCCAGCCCGCCGGCCCCGACGCGCAGCCCGTCGAAGGCGACGATGACATCTCCGGCCGACAGCCCCGCCCTCTGTGCCGTCCCCTCGTCCAGCACATGGCTGACCCGGTACTCGCCGGGTGCACTGCTGCCACGAACGCCCAGAACCGGGCGCGAAGCC
The DNA here is from genome assembly GCA_903864555.1 of uncultured Pseudomonadota bacterium. The sequence goes on from CAIPGJ010000013.1 coordinate 3,404, forward strand.
AGCGCCAGGGCCGATTTTACCGACCGGCGCCCCCCCTTGTCCCCGTCGAATTCGGCCGGCCGCAGCGTCAGGGCCACGCCATGCGTGGCCAGCAGGTCAGCCAGGGGCAGTTCCGCGGTGCTGCGCAGCCAGCGCTCCAGGGGCCGTTTCAGCTTCAGGCGGGTGACCGCCTCGGCCAGTTTCTCGATGCCATCCTCGGCCACGCCGGTGCCGCTGCGGCCATGTTTCTTCCACAGGGCCAGCATGACATCGTCGAGCGACTTGCGCCCGCCGGTCTGGCTGCGGATGTGGAGGTCCAGGCACAGGCCCACCAGGCTGCCCTTGCCGTAGTAACTGACGATGGCATTGGGCGAATTCTCGTCCTGTCGGTAGTACTTGCTCCAGGCATCGAAGCTGGAATCGCTGACCGACTGCTTCTCGCGGCCGGGATTGCGCTGCAACTGCGTAATGGCGTGCGCCAGCGTCTCCAGGTACTGCTCGTGGGTAATCAGGCCCGCCCGCACCAGCACCAGGTCGTCGTAATAGGAGGTGAGTCCTTCGAAGGCCCACAGCAGTGTGGTGTAGTTCTCGCGGTCGAGGTCGTAGGGCGTGAAGGCCGCCGGCTTGATGCGCTTGACGTTCCAGGTGTGGAAGTACTCATGACTCACCAGACCGAGGAAGCCACGATAGGCCTCACCCGGCTCCTTCATCGCGGCATGCGGCAGGTCGCGGCGCGAACACACCAGCGCGGTAGAGGCACGATGCTCCAGCCCGCCATAGCCATCGCCCAGCGCAGTGATAAGGAAGACATAGCGGTCCATGGGCGCGGGTTTGCCGAAGAAATCGATCTGGTGCTCGCAGATGCGCTTCATGTCGCGGGCCAGTCGCGGCAGGTCGGCCCGGTGGCGACCGGTGATTACAATCTCGTGCGGGACCCCATGGGCACGGAAGCCTGCTCTCGAAAATGATCCTATTTCAACCGGATGATCGATGAGTTCATCGTAATTGGCCGCGGCATACCAGCCAAAGCCCCAGGGGGGCGCCGACTTGCGCGGCATGGCGGTGGCCACTTCCCATTTGCGATAGGGGCTGCTCCGGCCGGTCGATGGCGGCGGCAGTATCTCCACTTCGCAGCGGCGGTCCTCCTGCCCCCGCACGCGCAGGAACACGCTGGTGCCATTGAAGAAGGCATGCGTGGCATCCAGATGGGCGCCACGCACCGACAGGTCCCAGGCGTAGATCTCGCAGGTCACCGTCAGGGGCTGCGTCCCGGCGCCGGCCGGCAGGGCTGCCGCGCGCCAGGTGTGCTTGTCCACCTTGGTGAGCTTCACCGGCGCGCCCAGCCCGTCGCCACCCAGGGCCGCGCGGATGGTGACGATGTGGCGGGCGAAATCGCGTATCAGGTAGCTCCCTGGTATCCAGGCCGGCAGGGCGAAGCACTGGCCCTCGGCATCGGGTTCGGCGACGGTACAGGTGACTTCGAACAAGTGCGCTTCGGGGCTTACCGGCACGATGCGGTAGACGATGGGAGCGGTCAAGGTACGTGATTCCTTCTTGCGTTGATGAAATGCCCTGCCTCAGGGCTGCCGGACCAGGCGCGTCGGTGCCGCATGCCGGACAGGCCACACACACCGGCTCGATGTCCGGCTGCGGGTGGCCGCATGCGGATACTAGCGGATGATCAGCACCAGCCGGTTCTCGCCACGCAGCAGCGCCAGTTGCAAGGGCCGCTCGTTCACGCGCAGCGCCGCCAGCAGTTCCTGCACATTGCGCACACGACGCCGGTTGACCCCGTAGAGGATATCGCCTGGCTGGATGCCGGTGCGGGCCGCAGGGCTGTCGGCCTGCACCGTGGTGATGATGGCGCCCTCCACCTCGCCATGCATGGGCATGCCCGGCTCGATGTCAGCCACGCGCGCCCCGGCCAGTTGCGGCAGCGCCTCACCCGGGATGCTGGTGGCGGCAAAGGGCTCACCCACGGTGATGCTCAGGGGCAGGGTCTGGCGGCCACGCAGCACCTTGATGTCCAGGCTCTCGCCCACCGGTGTGAGGCCGACCCGGTTGCGGAAGTCCGCCGAACTGCGCACGCGCCGCCCGTTGGTTTCGATGACGATGTCCCTTGGGCGCAGGCCGGCACGCTCCGCCGGTGACCGCGCCGCGACAGTGACGATGAGCGCGCCCTCGGTGACGCCGGCGCCCAGCTTGGCTGCCATGTCAGGGGTCAGGTCCTGAGAGCTGGAACCGATGCGACCGCGCCGCACTTCACCGAAGCGCAGGATCTGCTCCATCACCTGTTTCATCATGTTCACCGGCACCGCAAAACCGATGCCGATGTTGGCCCCAGAAGGACCGATGATGGCGGTGTTGATGCCGATCAGCTCGCCGCGCAGATTGACCAGCGCGCCGCCGGAATTGCCCGGATTGATGGAGGCATCGGTCTGGATGAAATCCTCATAGCCCTCCGAGCCGATGCCGGTGCGGCCCAGCGCGGAGACGATGCCGGAAGTCACCGTCTGTCCCAGCCCGAACGGATTGCCGATGGCCACCACGAAATCCCCGACGTTGAGCACATCGGAATCCCCCAGCTTGATGGCACGCAGCGCCGGGCCCTGGACCCGCAGCAACGCGATGTCCGTGCCCGGGTCAGTGCCCACCAGGGTGGCGCGCAGCTGGCGCCGGTCGCGCAGGGTGACCACGATCTCCTGCGCATCCTTGATGACGTGATGGTTGGTGATCACCAGGCCGCGTGCGGCGTCGACGATGACGCCGGAACCGGCCGACTGTTGCGGTTTGGCGGCCTCTTCCGGGATGTTGAAGAAGCGCCGGAAGAAGGGATCACGCAGCATCGGGTTGCTCTCGGCCGGATCACGCGACAGCACCGAGATGTTGACCACTGCGGGAGTGACCTGATTGAGCATGGGCGCCAGCGTGGGCATGCCCTTGCCATCGGTAGGCACCGGTATGGCCGCCTGCGCTGCAGGCAACAGCAAGGCCATAGGCAGGATGCCCGCCAGGGTCAGCGGGCCGAGCGCAAGGCCGGCCAGCAGCAAGAGGAATGTCGGTCGCATGGCAGGCAAACTCCCGAAGCGGCATGGCAAGGCGCGTAGTTTATACGCCGGGTGGAAGGGCACGGACCGGCAGCACGCCCGCAGCGGCGGGCTCAGCCGCGGCGGTAATTCCACTGCCCGCGTGACAGCCAGCCACCCAGCAACAAAATGATGGCGGCAATGATCCAGATGCTGGAAAGGCCCAGCACCGAGGCCACGACGCCAGCCAGCAGCGGTATGGCGATGTGCAGAGTGAATGCCAAAGTCAGCCGCAGGCCGATCACCTCACCCTTGCGGTCCTCCGGCGCCTCGTCATAGACCAGCGACATGGTCATGGGCTGGATGATGCCCAGTACCAGCCCGAGGATCAGCGACAGCAGCCCCAGGGCGACGATGCTGCTGAGGTAGGGAAAACCGAGGAACAGGCCGCTGGAAATCAGCATGGCCAGGATGAGCAACTGCCATTGCGAAAAATGGCGCAACAGCAGCGTGGCGAAGATGCGCACGATGAAAGTGCCCGAATAGAACACGCTGGCGACGATGCCGATCTGCGAAGCCGAGAACGCCAGTTGCGAACCATACTGCGGCCAGGCAAAGGTGAACATGTCCCACACCGACATCAGCACCACCCCGGCGATCAGCACGCGCCGCAGCATGGGAATGCGGAACAACGTCCAGATGCTGCGCTGGTCCGCGCCCGCCCCGCCCTTGTTGGCACCGGGCCTGAGGTAATCGGCCGGTGGCAGGTAATGGCGCCTCATGGCGCACACCAGCACCGAGGGCAGCGCCATGCAGGCGAGCACAAGGAAGGCATAGCGGAAGCCGAAATAGTCGATGGCAAAGCCGCCGATCAGCGGCGCCACCAGGTTGCCGGCGGCCAGGCCCTGTGAATACAGGTTGTAGCTGGCCGGGCGGTCATCCGGCCCGCCATAGCGACCGGTGAGCTGCTGGCTGCCGATGCGAAAGACATTGTAGGCACTGCCATTGACGATACTGAAGATGAACAGCGCGGCGATGCTCTCCCAGAAGAACGGCAGCAGCGCGCCGACGCTGGTGATGATGGCCGACACCAGCAGCGGCAGGCGCAGGTTGCGGCTGCAGTCGAGCACGCGCCCGATCTGCACCGAACTGATTGCCGGCACCAGCGAATGCAGTCCCATCAGCACACCCACCAGCAAGGGTGAGGCCTGCTGGTGTACGGCAAACAGCACCACGGCAAAGCGACCACCGGCATTCTGGATGTGATTGCAGGTATTCAGCGCCAGCAGCAGATAGAGGTGCTGCTTCCAGTTGCCGGGGGCAGCAGAAGTCGGATCGGGTGATGCGGGAAGGGGGCTGGCAGCCATTGCGCGAATTGCACCGCGTCTTGTCGGGTACCCCTACAGTAGCCGATTCACGATGCCGGCAACAGTATTGCCAAACCCAGGCAATGGGGATAGGCGCCAGCGCGGCGCGGACATGAACCGTGCAGGCAGCCTGTGAAACTGAGGGCAGATGACGTAGCGGCCAGCCGACAGACTGCATCGACTGGCCGCTACGGGCATCCCAGGTTGGGGGAGGGAGGAACCCCGGCCCCTGTCATGCCAGAACCTGATCCGGTATCAGCTCTGCACCGACGGGCCTTCGCTGTGCATCATGTGGCCACCACGGCCACCTTGACCGGGGCCACCCATGCCACCCTTACCACCCCTTTCGCTCATACCCGCCATGCCATGCATGCCGCGTTGGCCATGCATGCCCTTCATCCCGTGCCTGCCGCCATGACCGAGCACGGCATCAGCGACTTTTTGCTGCTCGGCACTGAGCGCTGCATACAGCGGCTTTTGCACGGCCAGCTGCTCATTGATGTGGCGGATGGCTTGCGCGTGCATGGACTGGCGCTGTTCCAGTTGCTCGATGGCGCCGGGATGCTGACCAGGTTGTGCCGGCTTGCCAGGCTGGTGCATTTCACTCCTGCGCTGCTGCATGTCGGCCATGCGCTGGTCCATGTCCCTGGCGCTCTTGCGCGCCTGCTCGGCATAGGCATTCCACTGCGACAGTTGTGCATCGGTGATCTTCAGCGCCGTCTTCTGGTAGGCCAGACGTGCCTCGACACGCTCGGAGGGCTTGCTGAAGCCGCGCGGGCCCATCTCGCCGGGCTGACAGGCATGGGCGCGATGGCCTTGCTGGCCTTGCTGGCCTTGCTGGGCGCGCGGGCCCTTGCCATCGGGCTGGCCAGCGGCTGGCGCTTGCGCGACGGACTCCCCGACGCCGAAAATGCAGGCCGAAGCCAGGATGACCTTGAGTGCGGATTGCCTGAGCATGTTGATCACTCCTTGTGTGTATTGAAGTAGGTGACTCCATGCTAGGCAGCCGGCCTGATACAAAC
>CAIPGJ010000014.1 GCA_903864555.1 uncultured Pseudomonadota bacterium
CATGTCGAGGCCCGCTACAAGCTGGCCAATTCCCTGAAGGGCCTGAACCGGCTGGAGGCGGCGGCGGTGCAGTATCGCGGCGTGCTGGCGCGCAACCCGCATCATGCCGAGTCGCTCAACAATGTCGGCGCCATCTACCAGGCCGATGAGTTGTTCGACACCGCCGAGACCTGTTATTGGCAGGCCATCTGGTACAAGCCCGGCCTGGCCCCGCCCTATATCAACCTCGGGCGCATCCTGCAGGGCCAGGGGCGCCTTGAGATCGCCGCGGAGATTTACCAGCGTGCGCTCGACCAGGGCCTGGATGCCAGCCTGTTCGGCCACCTGCTGGCGGCGCTGAAAGGCGAAGGCGCGGCCCGTGCGCCTCAGAATTATGTGCGCGAGACCTTCGACGCCTTTGCCGCCGGCTTCGAGCAGCGCGTGGTGGGTGAACTGGACTATCGTGTGCCCGGGCTGCTGGCGGGCATGGTGAAACCGCTGCTGGCCGCCGGGCCTGCAGTGCTCGACCTGGGCTGCGGTACCGGACTGGCAGGCGAGGCCCTGCGCGCGACCGGCGCCAGCCTGACCGGCGTGGACCTGTCGCCGCGCATGCTGGAAGTCGCCGCGGCCAAGGGCTGCTACCAGGCCCTGCATGAGGCCGAAGTGGTGGCCTGGCTGCAGCAATCCCCACCCGCCGTCTTCGATCTGGTGATGGCCGCCGACGTGTTCGTCTACATCGGCGACCTCGAGGAGGTGTTTGCCGGCGTCAGGCGGGTGTTGCGTGCCGGCGGGCTGTTCGCCTTCTCGGTGGAAGCCTGTGCCGGGGGGGATTACCGCCTGCTGGAGACCGGGCGCTATGCCCAGTCCCCGGGCTATGTCGCCACCCTCGCCGCCCGCCATGGTTTCAGTCTCCGGCATGGCGAGCCGGCCGGTGTGCGGACCGGCATAGACGGCAACCTCTACGTGCTGGCCTTGTGAACCGGCCACCCTGCCTGGGACGCAGGATGCCCCCATACAGTGGCGCAAGGCCGGACACTGCTTTACATTACGACCCATAACAAGCAAGCGGGCGCCGACTTCTGCGGCCGTGAGGGAGAAAAAAAGCCGATGAACAAGTACCAGTGGATCACGCTGACTGCAGCGCTGGTCAATCTTGCCCTGGTGTGGCTTTTCCCGCCCTTTGACTATCTCTCGGCAACGCGCAACAACGTGCCGACCTTCGACGGTTTCCATTTTCGCTTCGGCGATGCCGGCGCCAACCTGCAGATCAATGCCAACTTCCTGCAACTGGAGTATTTCGTCATCCTGCTGAACGCCGCCATTGCCTGGTTGCTGTTCAAGTCGCGTGGCGCGGCCAAGGCTGCCCCGCGGAAGAAGATCGACTGGCAGCGCATCGTGCTGATCGGCGTCGGTCTCAACCTGATGCTGGTGCTGTTGTTTCCGCCCATGGAGAACTTCTACGCCGTGAGCCGGGCCGCGCTGCCCAGCTTCGATGGTTTCTATTTCCTCTTCGGTGACCACGGCGCGCGCACCATCGTCACGCAGCTGCTCTATATCGAGGTGATTTTCGTGCTGGTCAACGGTGCCATCCTCTGGCTGCTGTTCCGCAAGACCCGTGACGATGTTTCGGACGCGGTGCTGGCGGCCATGGCCCGGGAAATGAACCGCGTCAAGCGCTAGCCGGGCAGCAGCAAGACCGCAGGGTCTTTCAACTCTCCGAAGGTGGTGCCGGCAGTCGCCACTGCACGTCGGCGATGCCGGGTTTGCGCAATTCCCTGAGCATGCGCAGCGCCATTTCGCGCCCCCGGTAATAGCCGGGAATGTAGGCGGTCTCGTTGAACCCCAGGCTGCGGTAGAAGCGTCGCGCGCCCTGATTGGCGGCGCGCAACTCCAGGTGGATGGCGGCGATGCCGGCAGTGCTGGCCGATTCGCTGAGCCATTCCATCATGCGCCGCCCCAGACCCAGGCGACGG
>CAIPGJ010000015.1 GCA_903864555.1 uncultured Pseudomonadota bacterium
CCAGCGTGTCCCCCTTTTTGACCAGCATGGCCCCTTCGGGTAGCACTGGGGCTTGAGCGGTAGGCGCCGCTGGGGGTTGTCCGGGTGGCCCCGCTGGGGCAGGGGGCGCCTCTGGCGCTTGGGCGGGCGGTGCCGCTGGGGCCGCGTCTGAAGCACGGGCCGGCACAGCGACAGGCACGACGCAAAGCACACAAAGGAACGCCAGCATTCCTCTGGTCTTGAGGGTGGTTCGTACCAGCGAAGTCGTATTCATGTCTGGTTTTTCTGTTGAGGCTTCACTTTGTCCCCGTCAGTCGGGTGGGCAGGTGAAAGCCGGGTTTGGAATAGAGATCGTTTTCAAGCAGCGGATGGGATCGATTCCTTGGGAAGTCGCCCCGGGCCGATGATTTTCAAAGGGGCATCGCCACCATATTGGATGGAAGAGGTGCAGGCGCTGGACCGGCAACACGCCTGGCCACCGATTGATCCTGTGACACGGACTGGATCTCGATCAGGGCTGCTTTATCCAGCGAGCCCTTCTCCAGCAGATTGCTCGGGAATCGGGACCGGTCCACCAGCAAAAGCTGGTCCCCAGCCCGCATGCCGACCCGGGCGCCGGCTGCAATGATGAATTGGTCAGCTTGGACCCAAGTCGCTTCAAATCGCAGTGGTTCGCAGGCCAGCGCCTGGTGAATGGTTTTCTGCCAATGGCGTAAGGTCATTTCCAGTGCGCCGGTCATCGCCACCGGCAGGGGACTGCGTTCCATGCTCACCCGGGTTGCCGGATAGTCGATCGATGCCTCATCACGCCACAGCACACGCCCGGACAAGCGATCTTCAACCTGCAGCGAAAGGCGAACCGGGAGGGCGGGCAGGGTCTGCGCCTCAAGCGACAAGGTGCGCAGTACGTCTTTGACGGCCTGATCAAGCGGTGGCAGCTGGGCAGCCTCACCCGCTTCAAGACCGATTCGAATCGTGTAGGGGCTGGTCCTTGGCATGTCGCGTTCGCGGCCCATCAGCGCTTGCTCATAGGCGCTGCCGCTCGCCCCGGCGGGTGTCACCACCCATGCCTCATCGAGCGCAAAAAACTTGCTGAGCAAGGCTTGCGCCTCTGTCGCCAGTTCCGGCACAAAGTAGTAGCCACGCCGACCGTCGCTCGGCGTGAATTGGCTGATCAGCGCGGCATGGCGTTTGATTCTCTGGCCTGGGGCCGGCGTCGCGCAGTTCGCTGCGCCCAGCTTCTTGGCCGAGGTCTCGGCCTCAACCAGCAGGCGGGCCTGCTCGGGGGTATGCCGATCGAGATAGGACAGCATGCGGATTCCCCGCAGCCTGATATCCGAGTTGATCTGGACGTTCTCGCGCAGCGCTCCAGTCTGATCAACCCAGGCAGCGGTACGGATACGGGTGGGCCCGTTGAGTGCCTTGTCGATGAGCGCATGCCGCAGCGCCTCAAGCCTCGCCTCGGCAGTGCCGGAGGTGGCCCCATCCGGCGCGGCTTGCTGGGGTGTCCCGGGCGAAGGGGGCGATTGCGCCCAAGCCGTCTCCGCAAAGGGTAGCAAGGCGGCCGCGATGGCTGCCGTGCAGGCCGCCTTGAGAAAAAACTTTTTCACGGGAAACGGCCGCGCAGGCAATGGTTGAACCAGCGAGCTCATTGCCTTAGCGCCGGTTTCCGGCGACTTGTTCCAGGTACAGCAAGCGCAGGTCATTCACCGTGCCGCGGTCAAGCGACATCGTCACCTCATAAGTGTCGTTATTGAGGGGGGTGATGCTGGTCAGCTTGGCGCCAAAAATCACCCCTTCCACACGGGTGCGGAAGGTGTCGTTCATGACAGTCATCTCCGACACGGTGGTATTGGCATCCAGGTTGAGGCCATAGACCTGTTCGGCAAGGCCACGGTAGGCATCGATCTTCGCGGCGCGGATCGCCAGCAGGCGCTGCTGCGGGGCATTCTTGTTGTTCTGCATCCCGATCACGGCATAGCCGGTCGCCATGATGGTTTCGCGCCGATCCATCGGCGGCCGGAACGACGCATCAGTGGATGCGGATGAGTAACTCCCCGGCGTCGAGTTGGCGCAACCCGTCAGGCCGGCAACGGTGAGGATCAGTGCAAAGCTGGCACAGGTCATTGGCATCTTCATGGTGGAAGGCTCTGTAATGAAAGGTTGTCGTCGCGATGTATCGGCAGTCGGTTCGGGCCGACGTCATGGCGGGTTTCGGCCGGGAATGCTCGAGACAAGCGGCCCGGTTCTGCGCAGACCAGCTGCGGGTTACCGGCGTACTTGAACGACACAGCCCGGGAAATCTCGCCTCCATGCCCGTCCTCCAAGAAGTCGACAGATCCACCGCGCGCTTTAGCTTCCAAGTCGAATTCTTCGGAAATGGCGAAATAGTCTGGATAGGGGGAGGGGTAACGAAAGGAAGCGCTGATCAAGTCCTGAAAAAGAGAGCAGCTGAACAAGCTTCACTCTGAAGTGGGGGATATACAAGGCTCTTTTCGCATTAATTGGTGATATGCCTCTATACCAGAGGGAAAACGCTTACCCGGCAGTGGTGACGTAAGTCCTGATCCGCAATCGAGTTTCTGCGCAGCGTCGCTGATCATCCCTAACTAATGCGAAAAGAGCC
>CAIPGJ010000016.1 GCA_903864555.1 uncultured Pseudomonadota bacterium
AGCGATGATGAAGAACGCTGCCGCAAAGCCCATGAACAGCAGCCCGGCCCAGAAGTCCTTCCCGTTTTTGATTTGCATGCCTTTCCTCCTCCAGAACTAAATGGCGGCGTATTCTGCCACGAAACATAAAAAAGGGGGCTTAATTTGATTCAAGGGCGAAACCGCGAAGTTCCCCGACATTTCGCGTCCGCCCTACGTAAGCAGTCTGTCAGCGCAAAACAAAGGGGCCAAGCTATTGACCGCCCTCTCCCCTGCCCTCGTATTTATCCATGTACCCGACTAACTTGGCGCTCGTCTGACGCAGCCGCTTGGAGAGCATCAGCACAAGCTCCATGAGGATCTTGGCACCCAGCACCGGCTGCTCGAGGATGATGCGTGCGAGGCTTTCGCGTGTCAACACCGCCAACGTGCATGGATCGGAGGCAATGCAACTGGCGAAGCGGGGCTCTCCATCGATCATCGACATCTCGCCCACCGTCTGCCCCTCGTCCAGCACCGCAATCAGCCGTGGCGCATTCCAGCGATCCTGCTTGAAGACTTCAATACGTCCCTCGATCAGCAGCATCATGAAATCGCCCCCCTCACCCTCACGCACCAGTTCCATGCCTGGATCGGCCCGATACACCTGCATGAAGTGGCTCATCAGGCGAATCTCGGCAAGGTTGAAATTCTCGAACAGCGGAGATCGCTGGATCAGGGCATGAATCTGCGCGGCAAATGGCGTCGCGTCCCCGATGGTTTCAAGGTGTGGCAGCCGGACGCGTTCTGCAGGTTGATTCATGCTGGACTGAAGATTTTCCGTCTTGCGGCGAGGTGGCGGGATTATGCCCAAAAGCGTCTTCCCCGGCTATGTCACCAGACATTGGTCCGGAATTGGCTGTCAGCCCGCGATCAGCCAGCCGGTCGTGAGCAGCCAGCCGGTCAGGGCCAGCAGCAAATGCGGGTCGCGGAACAAATCACGTGCCGGATCCGCCCCCGCCCCACGATGATGCAGTGCATGTCGGTAGCGGAATAATCCATACAGCACGAAAGGCAGCGTCCAGATCAGCCGGTCAGTGCCATGGATGGCGATGGTTTGCTGGTCGAGCACATAGAGTGCATAGCCGATGGCGACGCCGGCGGCATTGATGGCAATAAGCCGATCCAGGAGCACGGCGCTATAGCCCTGGAGCGACCGCCGCTGCAGTGCGGCATCCGCGCCGTTGAGCGCAGTCAGTTCGGCGCGGCGCTTGGAGAACCCCAGGAACAACGTCAGCATCAGACCGCAGGCCAGCAGCCAGCGCGATGGCTCGATGCCCACGCCCAGGGTGCCTGCAAGTATGCGCAGCATGAAGCCGCTGGCAATCAGGCATACGTCCAGGATAGCCACATGCTTCAGACCGTTGCTGTACCCCAGATTCACCGTGATGTAGACGGCGACCAGCGCACAGGCCGCTGGCGAGACCACCCAAGCCAGCAGCAGGCCGCTGGCCGCCAGCGATCCGCTCCAAACCAGGGCCAGTCGCACGCTCACTTGCCTGGAGGCCACCGGACGCTGACGCTTCTCCGGATGGACGCGGTCCGCCTCACGATCGAACACGTCATTCAGGGCGTACACGGCACCCGACACCAGGCAGAAGGCAACGGTCAGGAGCAGGACATCCAGTACCAGCCCGCTCTCCCCCCAGCGATGGCTGAACGCCAGTCCGACCAGCACAAAGCCATTCTTGATCCACTGGTGCGGTCGCATCAGCCGGAGCAGTGCGGCAAGTGCGTTCATGACGGCCTGCCTTGAATCACTCGCGTGCCGGATCGCCGGCGCGGTAACACAGGTCGCATGTTTTGCATGCACTTCATCGTAGCGGACAGTACGAGGAGAAATAGCGCTCGCAGAAGCTGCATCCGCCCTGCGGCAGGTAGGACGGAATGCGGTAATAGCGATCGCGCGCCTGGGCCAGAATCCGGTCACGATAGGCCGGATAGTCAAACTGCCGGCCAAGCACCAGGTGGAATTGCGCCCCTGCCAGGGTGAAAGACTGGTACTCGACCGAGGCGAAGTACGGCTGGTACTCGGCATCAGCCGGTGGCGTCTTGCGCAGGACCGCGATATTCCTTCCTGCGAGGCTGCGGAAATCGGTCATCAGGTCATCATGGCGCGCGTGGGAGGAAGCCTCTCCGAAGACAAACACCGGGCGCCCGCGGTAATAGGACAGTGTCGCTGCCGCGGAATACCCATCAGCGGCGATCTCGAACTGCGCTTCGTGGCTTGCCAGTACCTTGAGTACATCATCGATGCGGAAGTGAAACACGATGCCGTCGTATAGCCGGTTGCCCTGCCAGCGCTCCATGGGCATCGCGGCCGCCACCGCAATCAGGATCACATGCACCAGGCTGAACGCCCCGGCCAACATGGCCGTGCGGCGCAGCGTCTGGCGCTCCAGCAACATTGCACCCGCGGCAAAAAAGAAGGGCACAAAAGACAGCACCCAGTGCAGGCCGACCTGCCGAACCGTGGACAGCCCGGCAAACATCAACCAGGGAAAGATCGCCAGCACCAGCAGCAGCAGCGTCTGCGCATCCAAACCCTGCACGCGCCAGGCACGTGCCCTCAGCCCTCCCAGCAGGGCCGGGATCGGGAGTACGTAGAGCAGCATGGCGACAAACAGCAGGGGATTGCGCCAGGACAGGCCAGCCCCCCCATGCCGGTTGTACAGATTGAACATGAAGTTTGCCCAGCAGTTCCCGTAGTTCCAGTAAAGGTTGAAACCGACGAAAGGCAGTGCCGACACGCAGGCCATCAGAAACCCGATGCGATGCCGCCGCTCTCCGGCCAGCAGGGCGTGCACCAGGAAGCTCAGGCCCAGCAGGGCGGCAAAGTATTTGGAGAGACAGGCCAGCCCGAGCAATACGCCGGCCGCCACATGCCAGGCATGGCTCGCACCCGGACGCGACGCGCGCCAGTAGGCCAGGCCCGACAGGAAGGAAAAGAACACCAGCGGCGTATCGGTGGTGATGAAAACATTCCACACGTGGATAGGCACCAGCAACAGCCCGATGGCAGCCAGCGCCGCCTTGTCCTCGTCATTGCGGCGAAAAAGCCCATACAGCGCGAGCGCCATCAAGGCGGGCATGAGCGTCGCCGGCAGCCGCAGCACCCAC
>CAIPGJ010000017.1 GCA_903864555.1 uncultured Pseudomonadota bacterium
CGAAGCCGGGCGCGCCCGCATGCTGACCCTGGTAACCGCGCTGATCGAGGCTGACGGACGCGTGAAGCCGGGGGAATTCGTGCTGCTCACCCTGTGCCGCCGCCACTGCGGAAAATCACCCAGGGGCGCCCCGCCGGTGAAGCACCAGAACCTGTCCGGACTCGGACTTGAAGCAGCCGCGGTGCTGTCACTGCTGGCGCGCTGCGCAAAGGACGGCCAGCCCGCTGCGGCCTCGGTCATGGAGTCACTCGGACTGCCTCCCGCATTGCTGCAGTCAGCCAGCATCACGCCAGGCAGTGTGGAAGCGGCATTCTATGAACTGAAGCTGCTCGCGCCCCTGCGCAAGCCGGCTTTCATCAAGGGCTGCCTGGAAGTGGTCCTGGCCGATGGTCGCATCACCTTGACTGAAGGCGAATTGATGCGCGCCATCTGCGCTGCCCTGGACAGCCCGATGCCGCCGCTGATCGAGGACATGTCCGGCTGGACCACCTGAACCGGCGAGCGAACTGCCTGCTAGACTTGCCGCGCCAAGCACCGCGCACAGGTGCCCGCCAACCGACAGGAGACTCCATGCCGCGCATTCCACTGGTCAGTGCTGAAACCCTGACCCCCGAGCAGCAACCCGTATTCGACGCCATCGTCGGCAACAAGCACCGCGGCAACCGCCTGCCCGCCCCCTACAAACTGGCCCTGCACAGCCCGCGCTTTGCCCAGATCCTGCAGGACATGGGCGGCATGATGCGCTACGAGACGGTGCTGCCCAAGCACCTGAGCGAGATGGCCATCATCATCACCGGGCGCTACTGGACCTGCCAGACCGAATGGATTGCCCATGCACCCATCGCCCTGCAGAACGGACTCTCCGAAACCGTGGCCGAGGACATTCGCAACGGCCGCCGGCCGAAATTCGACAAGCCCGATGAGGAGGCGCTGTACGACTACTGCACCGAACTGCACGAGCAGAAGTTCGTCAGCGATGCCACCCACCAGCGCGTGGTGGAGCACTTCGGCATCCGCGGCATGATCGAACTCACCGGCCTGATCGGTTACTACACCACCGTCGCGATGCTGCTCAACTCGCAGGAATATCCGTTGCCCGACGGAGTCAGCGCGCCGCTGCAGCCGCTGAAGGGACAATGAGCATGCGGCCGAAGTACCTCCTCGCAAGCACGCTGGCGCTGCTGGCCGCCATCCCGGCCGGCGTGCTGGCCCAGGCTTTCCCGAGCAAACCCATCACGGTGGTCATCCCGGCCGCGCCGGGTTCCTCGCAGGACGTGCAGATCCGGCTCTACTCCCCGAAACTCACCGAAAGCCTGAAGCAGACCATCGTCGTCGATTACAAGGCCGGCGCCGGCGGCGCCATCGGCACCGCCTTTGTCGCCAAGTCACCCCCCGACGGCTACACGCTGGTGTCGGTCAGCACTTCGTTTGGCGTGCTGCCGGCCTTTTTCCCGAACAATCCGCCCTATGACCCGGTGAAGGATTTCGCCCCGGTGTCACTGATGATCAGGAACAGCACACTGCTGCTGGCCAGCCCCTCGCTGCCGGTGAACAATTTCCAGGAATACATTGCCTATGCCAAGGCCAATCCGGGCGCCATCAACATGGGCACTTCGGGC
>CAIPGJ010000018.1 GCA_903864555.1 uncultured Pseudomonadota bacterium
ACATCACCGACATTCGTTCCGGGGTTCGCTCCGAGAATCTGCAAGAGCTCATCGACGCCGGCGCTTCCGGCCCCAAGGCCGTCTTCCAGCACGGCCAGCAACAATACCAAACCCCTGAGTGGCTGGCCGATGCCTGCGCCGCGCTCATGCCGGGCCGCCCTGACTACGCCTTTGATCCGCAATGCGCGGGCGGCAATCTCGTCAAGGCCGTCCACGTAGGGATCGGTCGCCTCGGCTGCGAGATCGACAACGCGTTCGCCAAGGCAGAGAAGGCGACTGGTGCTAATGCGCAGGGCTACCGCATCGGCGTGCCGCAGGAGGTGAGCCGCATCACCGCGAGTTGCGTCCGCCTCGGCGATGTCCTCGATGAGCTGCTGCCTGATCTGCGCTTCCCGTGCATCGTCGCCAATCCTCCCTTCGGTCTGCGCTGGAAGCTCGCCGCCGGTGGCACCATCGAGAGTACGGATTGGACGTGGCGCTTCATCAAGGCGCGGCTGGCCGAGGGCGGGTCCGGCTTCTTCATCGCCAGTTCCAAGACCATCGAGGAGCTGCGGATTCCCGAAGACCCGCTGGTCTATCTGTATCAGAAGTTCCCCGCCGGTGGCATCTGGACTGATGTCTCGGTCGCCATCGGTATCGTCCATTACCAGAAGCTCCCTGCCTTGCAGTACGGCGTCGGCGTCACGCCCCATGTGCGCATCGACCACCTCTGGCCCCAGGTGCCCACGAAGGATGAGATCATCGCCGCCCTCAGTCCCCGCCTGCGGCACCGTTACTTCAGTCCCTACACTCCCAGTCTCGTGCGGGATTGGACGACTGCCGGCGAGGTCATCGCTGATGATACCCGCGACCGCCCGAAGTACAACATCTACCTCGATGCCGAGGGTATGTTGCGCACCTACCTCAGCACCCGCGCCGGGCTGAAGGTGGATTACGGCGAGGTCTCCAAGCTCGCCCGCATCAATAATTGCCACCCGCTCACCCTCACCACCGAGCGCGAGACTCGCACCCTCCTTCATACCTACCTCACCGATGGCCGCTACACCATCGAGCCCGCTGCCAAGATCGCCATCAGCAAGGCGCTCGCCGAGGTGCTGTCGTTGTCCTGCCCCATCCGGCCGGTCAATGATTACCAGATGGTCGCCTATGCCGATGAGTACGAGAAGATGGAGTGCAAGGCCAAGGCCCCGCCTGGCGTGCAGATCGCCCTCACCGTGGGTAAGTTCTACGAGATTCGCACCGGCACCTACAAGTTCTGCGAGAAGTTCACCCGTAAGAAAATCCATTACGATGATACTACCGAGGAGACCACGCAGGAGGATCACGAGTGTTACCTGTCAGGAGAAGATAGATACATCGAGATCACCGATGATACCCGCCGCAATCATCAGTTCATGGAGCGCCCGCCCGGTGGGCATACCACGTGGAAGCACAGCGAGTCCCTGATCTGGCAGCTGTTCAAGGAGCCCTACGTACCCACCGTGGCCGAGACGGATAGCGTCGCCTACCAGCGCAACCTCGAGGTCATGAAACTTAACGAGCTCATCAGCGGCTTCACCTACTTCCCCGGTCAGCTCGATTACTACGCCCGCATGGGCTGCAAGGATTACGGGTTGATCGCAGCGGACGTGGGCACCGGCAAGAGCCTCGGTGCCCTGACTATCATCGCCCTCAAGGCCCCGCGCCGCACCCTCATCATCGCCCCGCAGGGCACCATGCGCAGCGCCGGTGATGAGGAGGAGGTGGACTACGAGGCATCGCAGTGGGTCAAGGAGATCGCCCGCTTCGCCCCCACCGAGCCCGTGTTCCAGTTGTTCAGCCGCGAGGATTGGCTGGCTGTCCTGCACGCCAATGGCGGTGAGCTGCCTCCCGGTATCTACATCACCTATCCCGCCGCCTACTTCAGTAACGGCGGCTTCGAGAATTGCCCGCCTTCATGGGAGGAGAAGGGTGCCGTCGAGATCAATTTCTGCACCCGCATGGATTTGAAGTTCGATGAGGATCGCACCGTCGATGATTGCTTCTCCCGCAATGTCGGCGCGTCCAACAAGTCCGGCATCAAGTGCATCGCTTCGCCCGTGCTCGCCACGGAGATCGCCACCCACCACGGCGAATGGGATATGGTCATCTTGGATGAGGCCCACCTGTGTTGTAACCTCGGTGCCCAGATTTCTCAGAAGCTCATCCGGCTTCAGCCCAAGTATCGCTTCGCGATGACGGCCACCCCCATCCCCAACATCGTCTCAAATCTGTTCTCCCTCATGGGTTGGGTCTGCGTGCCCGGCTGGTACAAGGACAAGGTGCGCAACGCCGCGTGGCCTTACGCCGTCAGCGAGATCGGCCGCTTCAACACGACGTTTCTTTCCCAGGAGACGGATGTCACCGCGCAGTACAAGGCCAAGGCTGAGGGCAAGCGTGGCTGGCGCGGCGTCGGCATCAGCACCTCTCCGCTCATCAGCTCACCGGCCCGTCTCCTCAAGCTGCTCGCGCCCAACATGGCCTACATCAGCAAGGAGGATTGCAACCCCCACCTCCACGGCTGCGAGGTCATTGATGTCCGCGTGCCGATGGGCAAGGAGCAGGCTCGGCTCTATGGCTTCTGGCTCAATCGGAAGAACTACATCACCGAGTTCGAGGGCAACATGCTCACCATTGCCCGCGTCCAGAGCACCCGCCTCCGTGGTATCTGCGGGGCACCGGCCTCCGTCGATTACGCCCGCAAGATGTGCGAGTCCAATTTCAATGCCAAGACCGTCGCCATCCTTGGGCTCGTCCGTGATTGCCTCAGCCGCGGCGAGCAGGCCGTCATCGTCTCGGCCTTTGTGCATCAGTCCTCCCTGTTCGCCAAGCGGCTGAGCGAGGCGGGCATCCCTCTCGCCCGCATTGATAGCAGCGTCGGCGCAGATATGCACGTCGCCGAGGCCAACCGCTTCAAGCGGGGCGATGCCCGCGTCATGCTCATGGGCATCAAGTGCGCTCAAGGGCACAGCTTCGATCAGTGTCCCAACCTCATCGTCGGCTCCCTCGAGTGGAGCTACGGCACGCTGCATCAGGCCAAGGGCCGCGTCTGGCGGCTCACCTCTCCGCAGCCCGTCAAGGTCTGGGTCGTGCTGCATGAGAATACCATCGAGGAATTACTGTTCGATCGCGTCGCCGTGAAGCAGGACAGCGCCACCCTCTGCCTGCACGGTAAGCGTATCCCGCGCGACTTCCGCCGCATGGATGCCGCCGAAGTCCTCGCCGATCACATCATCAACTACAAAGCGGAGGACGGCGAGATTCGTTCCGAGACCGAGTGCGAGTCCCAATGGCCCGCACTGCGCAAGTCCCTCGTCTTGGCCAATGCACCAGTGAAACGGCAGGCCGCATGAGCACCGCGCATTTTACTTTCCAAAATGCAAGTAACCTACTTTCGTAAGCAACATGGAACTCATTAAAGATCGGGAGACCGGCATCTACAAAGTCCGCTTCGCCGGGGCGCACGGCCCGGTTGAGCGCAGCACCAAGACCACCAATCGCGCCGATGCTGAGGAGGTCGTCAAGCTCTCGCGCCTGCACGAGCTCGAGCTGGCATCGAAGGCCAAGGCACTCACCGCCGATTCCCTGCAAGCGATCATGGCCGGCCGCAAGGTGAGCTGCGAGACGGCGCTCGCCGAGTGGGCC
>CAIPGJ010000019.1 GCA_903864555.1 uncultured Pseudomonadota bacterium
CGACCGGTGTCGACCCGCTGGGCACGACGCCCGCAGAGTTCACCACTTTCCTGCAAAAGGAAGCTGAACGCTGGTCCAGGGTATTGAAAGAACACAATGCCCGTCCGGAGGATTTGTAGCTCACACCGGAAAACTTCACTCCCCCGTCCATGGGTCGTTCAATACGCCATGCGTCATGGGTGGGCAGGTCTGACACTAGGAGAACCGCATGATCCAGATCACCTCGCATCAGCAGACCCCGGTCGGCGAGACCCGGGACATTCCCGGTGGCCACAAGGCCTGGCGCACCGAGTACATCGGTTTTTCTCCGATCCGGCCGGACCGTGCCCAGGGCTGGATGCTGGAGAGCTCGCCCCAACGCGTGTTGCGCGCCCACTACCATGAGGTGGACCAGTTCCAGGTCGTGGTCGAGGGCGAAGGCCTCATGGGCAAGCATCGCGTCGGGCCCGGGGTGGTGCATTTCTCGCGCGCCCACACGCCCTATGGCCCCATTGTCTGGGGCGACCAGGGCATGCAGCTGCTCACCATCCGTCCGCGGCCGGACACCCTCGGTTCGCCGCAGTTCATGCCTGAATCGCGTGACAAGCTGCGCCACATTCCCCGCAATGCCTATCAGGTGTCGCACCAGGTGGACCTCGCCGAAAAAAACGAGGCAGTGCATGTCGAGCCCCTGCCGGGCATGCAGGATGACGCCGGCCTGTCTGCGCACGCCTACACGCTCAAGCCGGGCGGGCAGACGCTGGCGCCCGATCCTTCCGCTGGCGGTGGCCAATGGATACTGGTGATGAAGGGCAGCCTCATCCACGAGGGCAAGTCCTATCCGGGCTTCAGCATCGCCGAGGTGACGCCCGACGAAAGCGCGTTTCGCCTGCAGGCGGGGCCGGACGGACTGCAGGCCATCGTGCTCAGCTTTTCCCGTGTCGATGCGCAGGGCGTGAAGTCCACGGCAATCGGCGCAAAGGCTGCGAAGGCGCAGCCGGCTGCCACCCGCACCTGGCTGTGCGAGTTGTGCGGCTTCATCTACGACGAAGCCGCCGGCATGCCCGAAGAGGGCATCGCCGCGGGCACGCGCTGGGAAGACGTGCCCGAGGCCTGGGGTTGCCCGGACTGCTCGGGCACCAAGGCTGATTTCAGGATGGTCGAGCTGTAAGGGGCGACGGCACCTTGCCCATTCGGAATAATATGATCATTTACAGACGCTAGTATCCATGAACATTCGATACAGGCTTTTATTATTATCATTGGCATCCTGCATTTCCATGCTCCGGAGGCCAGCCCTTGCGGCATGACCAGGCCCAGCGCGCTGCCATGGCGGCAAACCTGGATCGTTTCGAGCCGGCCGACCCGCATGCCTCCCATGCCCACGGCCAAGCATTGAGGCGTGCAGCAGTCTGCCTCATCGTCAGCGATGATGGCGAGGGCGGCGCAGCACTGGTGCTGACCCGGCGCGCGGCGAAGCTGAACGCACATGCCGGCCAATGGGCGCTGCCGGGCGGGCGCATGGAGGCAGGCGAGACGCCGCAACAGGCGGCCTTGCGTGAGGCGCGCGAGGAAATCCACCTGGAACTCGATGCGGACGCGGTGCTGGGGCAACTCGATGAATACCCGACCCGCTCCGGCTACCTCATCACCCCGGTCGTGGCCTGGGCGCCGCGCGGCGCCACGATGCGGCCCAATCCGGACGAAGTGGCGCACATCTTTCGCATACCGCTGACGCTGCTGCGCGCGGACAAACCGGAGTTCTTCGCCATCCCCGAGAGCGACAACCCGGTCATCCGCTATCCTCTCGAAGGCAAGTATGTGCATGCGCCCACGGCCGCGGTGATGTACCAGTTCATGGAAGTGGCAGTGGAGGGGCGCGCCACGCGGGTGGCCCATCTGGAGCAACCGGTGTGGGCGTGGAAGTAGGCGGCGGTCCGGAGTCACAACCGGCGCCGGCATGGTACGGCATCAGAGGCAGGCTGAATTCACACAACCAGGACACATCAGCACAAGACCCGCATCAAGCGGGCGAGTTCCACATAACAAAGTCAAGATCACAAGGTCATCACAAAAAAGTCACCACCAAGCCACCAAGGAGGATCACATGTACGGCATCCGTAATCTGCACGCGCAGTTGAATGGCATCCGCAAGGCCTCGCTGCTGCTCGCCGGCCTGCTGGCCGGGGCAGTGTCCCCACTGGTTCTGGCGCAGGACTATCCCTCCAAGCCGGTGAGGATCGTCATCTCCTTCGGTCCGGGCAGCGCCGCGGACATCGTGGCGCGCATGTATGGTGACCAGTTGCGCGTGGCCCTCAAGCAGCC
>CAIPGJ010000020.1 GCA_903864555.1 uncultured Pseudomonadota bacterium
GCCCGGCCCCTACGAGCGCGCCTGCCAGGTGGCCTGGTATTTCAAACAGGCCAAGCCACGCTCGAAAGTGCTGATCCTCGATGCCAACCCGGATGTCACCTCCAAGCCCGGACTGTTCAAGGCGGCGTGGAAGGAGTTGTATGGCGGCATCATCGACTACCGGCCGAACAGTGAAGTGAAATCCGTGGATGCGCGCACGCGCACCGTCAGGACCGACTTCGACACCATCCGCGGCGATGTACTCAACATCCTGCCCCCCATGCAGGCGGCCGGCATTGCGCGCGCCATCGGCCTGACCGGCAAGACCGGACGCTGGTGCGATGTCGACTGGCTGACCATGGAATCGACCGTCAGCCAGGGCGTGCACGTGCTGGGGGATGCCACCCTGTCTGCCCAGGGCATGCCCAAGTCGGGTCAGATGGCCAACCAGCACGGCAAGATTGCCGCTGCCGCCATCATCGAGATCATGAACGGGCGCCCCGTCGATCCTGCCGCGGCACCTGGCATCATCAACACCTGCTACAGCTTCGTCTCCGATCGGGAGGCCATGCACGTCGCCTCGGTGCATCGCTACGATGTCGCACGCAAGAGCATGCTGCCGGTGACCGGGGCAGGCGGGGTGTCAGCACGCCATAATGACGTCGAAGGACTGTATGGCCTGGCCTGGGCGCGCACCCTGTGGGACGACACACTGGGAGAACAGCCCGCAGGCTGAGGGACTCAGCGCTTGCCGGTGCTGCCGAAGCCGCCCTCACCGCGTGCGCTGGCGGCGAAGTCTTCCACCACGTTCAGGCTGACCTGCACCACCGGGACCACCACCAGTTGGGCGACGCGCTCCATGGGCTGGATGGTGAAGGGGGCGCTGCCGCGATTCCACATCGACACCATCAACTGGCCCTGGTAATCCGAATCGATCAGGCCCACCAGATTGCCGAGCACGATGCCATGCTTGTGGCCCAAACCCGAGCGCGGCAGGATGACTGCGGCCAGCCCCGGGTTGCCGATGTGTATGGCCAGCCCGGTCGGAACCAGCATGGTGCTGCCAGGCTGCAATTCCAGGGGTGCATCGATGCAGGCGCGCAGATCCAGGCCGGCGGCACCTGAAGTGGCATAGGCAGGCAGGTGACCCTGCATGCGGGCATCGAGGATTCTTACATCAAGTTGTTGCATGGCTGGTCTGCCAACGTCCATGGTGAAATAAGAATATGATCATTTTTTCGAGCACATATCCGTCTTCATTGGACAGTGAAACTGATTATGATCAGCGACCTCGACGCTCAAGCATCCCGGCAATATGCGTGATCAGTTGGTGCGCCAGTTCCACCTTGGAGGTGCGCGGCAGGACATGCTCGCCCTGGTCATCGAAAAGCGTCAGCGCATTGTCGTCACGTCCGAAGGCGTGCTGGGCGAGGTTGGCCGCCAGCAGCGGGATGCCCTTTTTCTTGCGCTTGGCCTGGGCATACTCGCGCAGGTTCTCGGTCTCGGCGGCAAAGCCCACGCAGAACGGGGGCTTTGCCAGTTTCGCAACGGCGGCCAGGATGTCCGGGTTCGGGGCAAGCCTGATGGTCATGTTGCCGTGGCCACGCTTGATCTTCTGTTCCTTGGCATCGACCACGTGATAGTCGGCAACCGCGGCCACCGCAATGAAGATGTCGTTCTTCTTCGCCCGCGGCAGCACCGCGTTGTACATCTCCTGCGCCGTTTTCACGTCGATGCGGCTGACACCCGGGGGTACCGCCAGCGCGGTATGGCCCGACACCAGCGTCACTTCGGCGCCGGCACTGGCCGCCGCCTGTGCCACGGCATCGCCCATCTTCCCCGAACTGGTATTGGTGATGCCGCGCACCGGATCGATGGGTTCGAAGGTCGGCCCCGCCGTGATCAGCACCTTGCGCCCCTTGAGCGGCCGGCTCTGCGCGCCCTGACTGCCGAGTAACGCCAGCACCTTCGTGTACAGATCCTCGGGCTCGAGCATGCGTCCCATGCCGGTCTCGCCGCAGGCCTGCTCGCCTGCCGCCGGGCCCAGGACCTGAACGCCATCCCCCTGCAGCAGGGCCACGTTGCGCCGGGTCGCCGGACTGGACCACATCTCCACGTTCATGGCGGGCGCCACCGCCAGCGGACAGCGCCGCGCGATGCACAAGGTCGAGAGCAGATCGTCGGCCAGGCCATTGGCCAGCTTGCCGAGGAAATCGGCGCTGGCCGGGGCAATCAGCATCAGGTCGCGGTCGCGCGAGAGCTCGATGTGCGCCATGTTGTCGGCGATGCGCGCATCCCACAGATCGGTATGGACTGGCTGCCCGGACAGGGCCTGCATGGTGACCGGCCCGATGAAGCGCGTCGCGGCCTCGGTCATCACCACGCGCACGTCGGCGCCGGCCTTGATGAACAGACGCGTCAGTTCGGCAGCCTTGTAGGCAGCGACCCCGCCAGTGAGGCCGAGCAGGATGCGTTTGTTGAGCAGCGGAGAGCTTGCAGCAGTAGAGGACGTGGCCACGGTGGCTTCGACCCTGGAGGAAAGCGGCGATTCTACGAGAATTTGGAGGGGCAGGCCCGCGCCGGCCGCTTCGGGCCGAGACGAGTCCCCGGAAAGCGAAAACGCGCGCGATCAGTCCAGCGCTGCGTTTAGGCGGTGCCGCCCACGGTGAGACCGTCGATGCGCAGCGTCGGCTGCCCCACACCCACCGGCACGCTCTGGCCTTCCTTGCCGCAAGTGCCCACGCCAGTGTCCAGCGCGAGGTCATTGCCGATCATCGACACGCGCGTCAGCACGTCCGGGCCATTGCCGATCAGCGTGGCGCCCTTCACCGGATGGGTGATCTTCCCGTTCTCGACCATGTAGGCCTCGGAGGCGGAGAACACGAACTTGCCGCTGGTGATATCCACCTGACCGCCGCCGAAGTTCACCGCATACAGTCCGTTCTTGACCGAAGCAATGATCTCGCCCGGATCCCGCGTGCCATTCAGCATGTAGGTGTTGGTCATCCGCGGCATCACCACATGGGCGAAGGATTCGCGACGGCCATTGCCAGTGACCGGCACGCCCATGAGGCGCGCATTCAGCGTGTCCTGGATATAGCCGCGCAGGATGCCATCCTCGATCAGCGTGGTGCACTGGGTCGGATTGCCTTCGTCATCCATGTTGAGCGAACCACGCCTGCCGGCCAGCGTGCCGTCATCGACCACGGTGACGCCAGGTGCAGCCACTCGCTCACCGATGCGGCCGGAGAAAGCCGAACTGCCCTTGCGGTTGAAGTCACCCTCCAGCCCGTGGCCTATGGCCTCATGCAGGAGGATGCCGGGCCATCCCGGCCCCAGGACCACGGTCATCGGCCCGGCCGGCGCCGGACGCGAGTCGAGGTTGATCAGCGCCTGCGATACGGCGCGCTCGGCGAACTCGGCAAGGCAGGTGTCATCGAACATGCTGTAGTCGGTGCGTCCGCCACCGCCTGCGGAGCCCTGCTCGCGCCGGCCATTCTGCTCGACAATCACCTGCACCGACAGCCGCACCAGCGGGCGCACATCAGCGGCCACCAGACCATCGGAGCGCGCGATCAACATCACTTCGTATTCGCCGGCCAGCGACGCCATCACCTGGGACACGCGTGTGTCACGTGCGCGGCACATCTGCTCCAGTCGCTCCAGCAGCTTCACTTTCTCCGCATCGGGCAGCGAGGCCAGAGGATCGAGCCCGGTGTACAGCTCGCGGCCGGTGCCGCGTCGCACCAGGCCTGCTTCCGAAGTGCCGCCCTGCCTGGCAATGGCACGCGTCGCAGCGGCCGCATCCCTGAGCGCAGGCAGACTGATCTCGTCGGAGTAGGCAAAGGCCGTCTTCTCGCCGCTCACCGCGCGCACGCCCACGCCCTGATCGATGTTGAAGCTGCCGGACTTGACGATGCCCTCCTCCAGGCTCCAGCCCTCGGAGCGGGTGTACTGGAAGTAGAGGTCGGCGTAATCGAGCTTGTGCGCAAGCATCGATCCGAACACGCCGGAGAGTTGCTCCACCTGCAACTGGTTGGGCGCGAGCAGGTAGCTGCTGGCAGTCTGGAACAGGGCGTCGGATGCGTTCATGTAGGCCGATCAAAATGCGCGATGCGCGTTCATCAGGAGAAGACCGATTCTATCGGAGTGGCAGGGCACTTCCGGGCGGGGTCCAGATGTCTGGTGTCCGGTCTTAGAGCACCCGGTGCTGCAGTGCCGGCAGCATCTCACGGCATCGGGCGGTCACGGCAGGGTCCACCTCTGCCATCACGATGCCCTCGCCGGCCGGCCGCTCGGCCAGTATGCGGCCCCAGGGATCAATGACCATGCTATGACCATGGGTTTTGCGGCCATTGGCATGCAGGCCACCCTGGGCCGGAGCAATCACATGGGCCAGGCTTTCGATGGCGCGGGCACGCAGCAGCGGTTCCCAGTGCGCCTCGCCGGTCACTGCAGTAAACGCAGCCGGCACGAAAATCAGGTCCACCGGCGCCAAGCTGCGGTACAACTCGGGAAAACGCAGGTCATAGCAGATCGACAGGCCGATCTTTCCGAACGGCGAATCGAAGGCCACCGGTTGCGAGCCGGCGCTGATGCTGCGATTCTCCTCGTAGCGCTCCGTACCATTGTCGAATCCGAACAGGTGGATCTTGTCGTAGCGGGCCACCCGACGGCCCTGATCATCGAACACGAGGCAACTGTTCCAGACCCTGTCCGGATCAGGGCAGGCCAGCGGGACCGTGCCGCCCACCAGCCAGATGCCATGGCGGGCCGCCTGCTCGGCCAGGAATGTCTGTATCGGGCCATCCCCCTCGGGCTCGCGCACGCGAACCTTGTCACTGTCCTGGCGCCCCAACAGGCAGAAGTATTCCGGCAGGCCGACCAGACGCGCCCCTTGAGCCGCAGCTTCGGCAATCAGCGCACCCGCACGCCTCAGGTTCACCGCCACATCCGGCTCCGACACCATCTGCAGGGCCGCCACCCTGAAAGGCATTGCATTGCTCATGCATTCACTCCCTGTTGGTCCCGGCCGCCGGCGTGTCCACGCGTGTGCGTGCAACCTTGGGGTCATCCCAGGTGCCGGTGACATCGTACTCGACCGCGAATACCTGGCCGAGGGGGTCCTTCAGCAAACGCTGCAGCAGCGTCGCTCCGAGGCCGAAGATCGGGTTGGCCAGAATCAGGCCGGCCACCGTGGAAGCGCCATCACCCAATGCAGGCACCACGCGCAGATGCAGGGTCTGCGTTTCGCGCGCCAGGTCTATGGTCCCGGACAGACGCACCTGGGCCGAGGCGCCCTTCATGAAGAAATCGGTGGTGCCCAGCACGCCTTTGGTGATGGCCGCCGTGCCGGTAATGCTGTCGTAGGCAAACCCCTCGCGAAACAGGTCGCGCAGGTCCAGCGTCACCAGCGATTGCAGCGATAGCACGCCCAGCAACTTGGCCACGCCCGGGTCGGCCTTGAGAAACTGGCCGCGATCTGCCGTCAATTTCAGATTACCGGTCAGGGTGCTGAAATCGGGCGCCTGCGGACTGCCAGCCCAGCCTATCTTGCCCTCAAGGCGTGAAGATCCATTGGCCATCACGCCGGGATAGCCCATCCTGGTCAGAAAACGGCCGATGTCGCTGGTCTCCAGTTTGACATTCAGGCTGAGGCTGGGGCGCGCTGCCCAGCTTTGCCAGATGCCATCCACATTCAGACTGCTCTCGGGATTGCTGAGTTGCAGCTTCTCGATGCGCCAGTCGCGCGCGTCATTCACGGCCACCAGTTCCAGCCGGCCCAGTTGCCGGTCCCTGTGGGTGAAGGATTCGGCGACCACATCCAGCGCCGGCAACTCGCGGGCGGTTTCCCCGACCGGCGCCACCGGACCGGGCCTATCACCCGGGGTGATCAGGTGGGCCAGTCGTGCCTGCACCACGCCGCGCCCCTCCGGCCGCCATCTCACCTCGCCTTTCATTTCACGCGCATCGATGCTGGCATTCCACTGGGTGCCACGCGGCTGCGCGCGCAACACCAGGTCGTGGATGCGCTTGCCCGCCACATCCAGCGTGCCGATACGCAGGCTCACCGAATTGAGCGCCGTGGTTCGCTGACCTGCCGCTGGCGTAGATGCCCCGGCACCAGCGGCGACGGCCGGCACCGGTGCCGGCGTGGAGGCGCCGCCCGACAGCAGGGGCTGCCAGCGGTCCATGTCGACGTAGTCCAGATTGCCATTCACCGCCAGGCCTGCCGTAGTCGGCAAGACCGCGGTTTCGTTCAGTCCCAGACTGGCGCGATCCAGCGCATAGCCTTTGCCCTCGGCCCGGCGCAACAGCAGGGCGTTCATGCTGCGGCCCGCGCCCGTCCCCGTGACAGTACTCGTACCCGTGCCAGATCCCGTGCCCAATCCCGATCCCAATGTCACCGAAATCACGTCTCCCTTTGCCGGCGGCCGCAGGCCGCGGAATCGCTTCGAGGTTTCCGCATCGGCACTGTTGCTGCGCTCGACATGCAGGGGCAGGGTCTCCTGCGCGCTCTTGTAGAAGGGCGGTGGCAGGTCGATGGTCACACCCTGCAGCGGCGAGTCGATCACCGCATCGATGATGCCGCGGCGCGCGGTGATGGTGCCGCGCCAGGGTGCAGCCCCACCCGCATACTCGATGCCGGGCATGGCGATTACACGCCGTACTGCCGCCACCGTCGCGATGCCCTGGGCATTGATGACCACACCGCCCTCGCGCGTCTGTGCATTCACCGTGACCGGCCCGCCGAGGAACTGCGCACTCACGCCCTTGATGGCGAAGCCGCTTTCACTGAAGTCAAATCGGCCGTTGGCCTGGGTGAGCGGCGGCAGATCGGGATCGAAGGTCAACTGGCTGTTCTGCACTTGCACATTGCCCGCGACCCTGGTCGCCTCCGGCTTGCGCAAGGGCACATCCAGTTTCAACTGCAGCCGCGCAGTGCCGGTCGCGCGCATGTCCCGGGTGACGCCATCGATGTAGCCACCCACGGGGGAAGCATCGACGAA
>CAIPGJ010000021.1 GCA_903864555.1 uncultured Pseudomonadota bacterium
GCCTGACAGGTAACGCGTGGTGCAGGTGCCACACACGCCGGCTTCGCAGGAACTGTCAATTAGCATGCCCTCGCTCAACAGCACGGACAGGATGGAGCACTCTGGCGAAACACGATAAACAGCGCCAGTAGAAGCAATCTCGACCTCGAAGCCAGCCTGGCCGCCAACCACAGCGACTCCGACCGGGGCTGCGAAATGCTCGAAGTGAATTTGCCCCGCGGGCCAATGGTCGCTCGCCGCCTTGACAGCGGCCATCAGACCGGCAGGACCGCAGCAGTACACGTGGGTTCCCGGGACTACCGTGGCGAGCAGCGCCGCCACATCGAGACCGCTGCCCGGTACCCCGCCGTCATGGTGCAGGCGTACCCGGGAGGCCATCCCATCCTCGTCGATAAGGTTACGGAATGCGGTTTGTGCAGCGTCACGGGTGCAGTAATGCAAGACAAAGTCCGACCCTAACGCCCGCAGGCGGTGGGCCATGGCCATCAGTGGCGTGACGCCGATTCCTCCGGCGATGAGCAGGTGGTGTGTTGCCTCCCCATCGAGCGGGAAATTGTTGCGTGGCATGGAAACCGGCAACAGGTCGCCTACGGCCACCCGCTCGTGCATTTGTCGGGAGCCACCACGCCCATTGGTCTCGCGCAAGACGCCCAGCAGATAGCGTTGGCGCTCGGCAGGCGCATTACACAGGGAGTACTGGCGCACCTGGCCATCGGGCAGGGTAAGGTCCACATGACAACCGGCAGTGAAAACCGGCAGGTCAAGGCCCTCCGGATCGACCAGCTCGAAGGTCTTGATGGACGGAGTTTCGTCGTTGATGGCGTTGACACGTAGCAGCATGGCACACAATAGTTTGTAAAGTTGGCAGGGTTGCCGGTCGTCTACAGGAAGCTGCTGCTGCCCAGACTAGAGCCACCACACACATACAGGTTCTGACCAGTCACGAATTCACTCTCTGCCTGCATGAAAAAGCCGACCGCATTGGCAACGTCGGCCGGAAGACCGATACGCCCGCGTGGTATGCGATCGACCTTGCTTTGGCGTAGGGCGCTGCCGCTGGGGTTGTTGGCGGCAAAGAACTCGGTGTCGACCGGTCCCGGAGAAACGGTGTTCACCGTGATGCCATGGCCGGCCAGCTCCAGTGCCCAGGTACGGGTGAAACTTATCAACACCGCCTTGGCCGCGGCGTAGGCGGTGCGCCTGGTCATCCCCAGCACCACCTCACTGGCGATATTGACGATGCGGCCAAAGCGCTGCGCCTGCATGCCAGGCGACAGCGCCTGGGCACAAAGCATGGCGCTCGTGGCATTGACCTCGAAGGTCTGGTCGTACGCTGCCAGCTCTAACGCATCCAGCAACTGCGGAGTCACGAAACCCACGTTGTTCACCAGCCCATTGAATTGGTACTGTGCCGTCAATCTGCGTAGCATCTCTGCCAGGGCCTGCCGGTCGGACAGATCCACCAGGTGGAGCGCACCGGGGAATCTGTCATCCGTGGCGTGCCGCGCCAGGCCCACCACGGTGTGGCCACGCTCGGCCAACAATCTGGCGCTTGCCAAGCCGATTCCCTTGCTCGCACCGGTGATGAGTGTGACCCGCTCCATGCTTCCTCTATTTCTGTTCCGGCGCCCGTGAGTGACGCGAAAGCAACTGAATCATAGCTGGTTGCCAAGTGCTTGTAAGTAAACTATGATTCTCTTCAAGTAACTTGCAAACCTGCAATGTAAACAATGGCATGTCAACAGCATCAGTGAATTGCCTGGAATGAGGAGTACCCAGTGATGGGCAGTCAGAGCGAACACATCATCATGCCGCCGCGCGGGCGATACGCCGGGCACGACAAGCACCTGCGTCCGGAGGCGGACCCGACGTTCATGCAGGTTGGCCCCGGAAAACCATGCGGGGAATACCTGCGCCGCTTCTGGCAGCCGGTATGCATGACCGAAGAGCTGGGCAAAGGTGTTCCGGTGCGTCTGCGCATCCTCGGCGAGGACTTGGTGGCCTTTCGCGACCTGTCGGGCGACTACGGCTTGCTGCATCTGCACTGCAGCCATCGCAATACCTCACTGGAGTTCGGTTTCATCGCCGAACACGGCATCCGCTGCTGCTACCACGGCTGGCACTATGCGGTGGACGGCACCATTCTGGAGACGCCCGGCGAGCCGGCCGGCTCCAAGATCAAGGAGCGCACCTGCCACGGCGCCTACCCCGTCATCGAATGGCACGGCCTGCTGTTCGCTTATATGGGGCCGGCCAACGATGTGCCGCCGTTCCCTCTGTATGACACGATCAACAACCCGCCCGGCACCGAATTGGTGCCCTACAAAATCGTCTACCCGTGCAATTGGCTGCAGGTCACTGAAAACACCATGGACCCGGTGCATACCGTGTTCCTGCACTCCAGGCTGAACCGGTTCCAGTTCGAGGCGGCCTGGCAGGTCATGCCGATGCTGGAGTTCCACGAAACACCGGCCCGCGTCTACGCCACGCTGACCTACCGCTGGAAAAATATGATTTGGGTGCGCACTCAAGAAACCAGCTACCCCAACTTCAGCCAGGTCGGTGCATTTTGGGAGGACGCAGAAGATGAGAAATTCTTCAAGCGCGCCAGCATCACCAAGTGGACGGTTGCAATTGACGACACCCATTGCATGATCATCGCCTACCGCAGTTTCGGCCCGGCAATCGACCCCAAGGGCAAGGGCAAGCGCGAACTGGTTGGGCTGCAGTCCGTGGATTTCGACGGCCAGACCGAGCTGCGCTCCTACGATGTGATGCAGCGCGACCCGAGTGACTATGAAGCGCAGGTATCGATTGGCCCGATGGCCACGCACAAGGCGGAGAATCTTGGCACCACCGATCAGGGCGTGGCGATACTGCGGCGCAACATCCGACGCGGTATCCAGAGCGTCCAGGAGGGCACCAGCTTGCCACGGCTTGAGTTCCGCGACGGTGAAGTCGGCACCTACGTGCAAGACACCGTAATGCCTTTTCGCGAACGCCCCCAGGCAGATGATGAGCAACTCATGAAAGCCCTCACTCACGCCGTGATGGAGGTGGTGCGCCTGGGCGATTCGATGGGCGGGGCCAAACGACGCGACTACATCGATGGCGGACTGCGCGCCCTTAAGCAGGACCCGCGGTTCGCAGCGGGTTAGGCGGGAACCTCGGACAAGCCATGTACACGCGTTGGGAATACCTGCTGATTCCTTCTTTTGTGGTGAGCTTCGTCTTGCTGGCGGCATCACAGCTGACTTTTCTGCGTGGCAGCCTGTCGTCCGACATGGGCTTGGGCAACCTGTCCAAGACGCTAGGGTGGGGCAACTACCAGACACTGTTCACCGACGAGTTCTACCTGCGCTCGCTATGGCTGAC
>CAIPGJ010000022.1 GCA_903864555.1 uncultured Pseudomonadota bacterium
CAGCGTCACTCGATGCGCGACTGCAAAAGACCGTACGGCGTGCAGGACTTGGGGGGGCAGGCGCTGCTCGATCTTTCCACTCGCATGCGCCTGGGCAGGTGCCAGGCAAGCATCCACAATACGGGGTGTTTCGCTGAAGCCCTGGAAACGCTGCCGCCAAGCGGCCTGACGTCCCGCTTGCCGGACGGGATCGCGTTCCTGGGTGAGCCATTCCCAGAAGGACCGACGGGGCGCCGGCGCGGGCAGTGATGCGAAGACCAAGGGGTCAATTCCCAGTTCGTGCAAGACGATAGGAAGAGACCAGCCATCCAGCACTAGGTGATGGTGAGTCCAAAGCACGCGCAAGCCCTCGGAGCCCGGAAGCACGCTGACTCGGGACAGAGGCGCCCGGGCTAGGTCGAAGCCGCGTCGTGCATCCGCTTGCACGAAGTCTTGCCAGGTCTGCGCCGCATCCGCGCCTGCAAGAGTTGGTACCCAGTCGACCGGCGTTTCTACTACCGCGTGGACAAGTTGCAGGACCTGACCGCTGGCCGAAACCTCGAAACTGGTACGCAAAGTCTCATGGCGGGCGGCCAGCCGGTCGAACCTGGCTTTCACGTCCGCCAAAGAGACCGCACCACGAACCTGTATTTCCAGTTGCTGCACATAAACGCCGTTGCCTACGCCATCGCGGTGATGAGTGAATACCATGCCCTCTTGTGCTGGCGTGGCCGGTAGGATCTCCGTGAGGTCGGGGAGGCGTGCCCAAAGCGCATCGATTTCTGTGGCGCTGATCTGAAGCCACGGCAGGTCCTCGCAGAGCCAGGCGTGGCCGCCAAGTGCCGCGCTGCCCAAGTCGCGCAGTGCCTGACCTATGCCTGCTATCAGCGCTTCGCCAGTTTGCGCTGGTCGCCCAGCGGCGCACGCCAAGCTCAAGCGAAGCTGTCCCTTTGACACCAGGCCAACCAGCTCCAGTCCGTTGCCGCGCGGGTTGAGCGGGTCGATACTTGGTCCCAGATCCGCATCAAGCGGCTGGATCAGCCCGTCCTCACCGAAGCTGGCATCGAAGGAGCCCAGAAAATTGATGATGGCGTCTACCTCGGCAAGCTGCCGCAGTTCGGGATCAGCAGCCATCGCACCTAGACAGTCGAGATGCAGTTCGTCCCACTCCCGCATAGTTGACCTGACCTGACGCAAGGTCGCAGGCAGTTCGGCGTTCGGGTTGGCGACGAAGGGGTAGAGGGCGGTGAACCATCCTACAGAACGCTCGGCAGCCAGCGGTCCGAGCAGATCTCGGCCATGGCGTTCGACCGCGATCCGTAACGGCTGCGACTGACCCAGACGCCACAGTGCCACCAGAAGCGCGGCACACAATAACGCCTCGGGCTTGGCGTGCCAATATGACTCGGCGCGGCGCAGCAATCCCCTGGTTTCGTCGGCATCCAGCGTCAGCCGGTAGGTCACGGATTCGCCTTCCATTCCCCAGGTCGGAACGGTCGGCAGGGCTGCAGCGGCCCGCGCTTGCGCTTGCCAATGGGCCAAACTAGGGAGGTGAGTGGGATGTTCTCGCAGCACGGCGGCCACGGCGGATGCGCTGGGGGGAACTGCACCAAGGGATTGGCCGCTGAGCAGGGTTTGCAGTTCTTCGAACAACACGCGCCACGAGTAGCCATCCACTACCATGTGGTGAATGGCGATGGCGCATTGGCGCACCTGGCCGTTCGCGTCGCGTAATAGCACTGCGCCCCAGACTGGGCCTTCTGTGAGGTTCATGTTGGCCTGCAAGGCGTGCATAGCTTCGCGCAGAGCACGGTGATCTGTTAGCGCGTTGGCAGGTGATCCGCTTACGAGTTCCAGCAGCCTTGGCGTTGTGTCGCCTTCACTGAGGTTTTGGTGCGATCCGACTCGGGTGCCCAGCGCTCTATGGCGAATGCCTAGAGTCTGCAGAGCCTGGCGCAGGGCCCCCGGGCTCACCCCCGCAGAAAAGCTTAGACCCACCATCTGGTTCCACCAGTGCGGGTTGGCCCAACTGCGGTGCAGGAACCACGCCTGCGCGGGCAGCGCAAGCCAGTTGCTGCCGGCTGGCTCGGCCGGTCGGGCCGGGCCCTGACTCGCTGTCAGGTTGCGGGCCATCTCGCGCAAGCTGCGGTGCTGGAACACATCCTTAGGCATCAGGTGCAGGCCGGCTTGGCGAGCCTTGGCCACCAGTTGCATGGCAAGTATGCTGTCCCCCCCAAGGGCAAAGAAATCGTCATCGGGGGCGACCGAACGTGCGAGCAGTTGAGACAGGAAGTCGCATAACAGAGCCAGTGGCCTGCCTCCGGCGATTTCAGTGTCCACTGAATGCGTCGCATCAGCCAGCGTCGAGCTTGCAGACAATGCAGTTTCAGGTTCCCAGGCTGTGCTGGCAGCCCACAGCCCGTCTCGGTCGGTCTTGCCGCTGGGCAGCACGGGCCATTGGTGCACACGGCGGTAAACGGACGGAACCATGTAACCGGGTAAGCGTTCGGAGAGCACCGTGCGCCATGCGGTCGCGGGCGCTTCGCCACGGTCCTCGATGAAGGCTACCAGCCTGTCCACTCCGTCCAGGGCCTGCAGCGTCACCGCAGTGCGAGAGTGCGAACTGAGCGGGGCCAGCACGGCTTCAATTTCCTCGAGCTCTACCCTGTTGCCTCCGAGTTTGACCTGGCGGTCCATGCGCGACAGGAAAACCAGCCGTCCGTCTGGCAAGCGGCGAACCAAGTCCCGGGTAAGGAAGGCCCGCTCGCCAGCGCCGCTGTTAGGGTCCGGCACAAAACGCTCGGCGTTCAGTACAGGATCGCCCACATAACCCAGGCCAACACAGGCTCCGCCCATAAGGAGTTCGCCAGGTGCACCGACTGGCAGGTGCTGTAGGTGTGCATCGACCACCCAGGCCTGACTGCCTGCAACGGGCAGTCCGATTGGGGCACTGGCCAGACCTTCCAGAGGGTACCCAAATGCGACTCGTTCAAAAGTTGCATCGATGGTTGTTTCGCTGGGACCGTAGAGATTGACCAACTCGAATGGCCGCTGTCGTCCCAGGCGCTGAACGGTGTCGGGCTTGAGCGCCTCGCCTCCGACGAACAACAGCCGCAGGCTGTCCAGCGCGGCCGATTCGGTACCGTCGGTCATGAGTTCCAGCAGGCTGGGCACCAACTGCAGAATCGTGATGCGGCGTCGGGTCAGCGTTTGGGCAATGGCGGACGGATCCCGGGCCGCTTCTGTCGGCGCAACCACCAGTTGTGCTCCCGTCATCAAGGGCGCCCAGAACTCCCACACCGATGCGTCAAAGGATGGACGGGTACGGAACAGAATTCGGTCTTTCGGTCCAAAGCCAAACTCCGCGTTCATCCATTGCATGTGGGCCGCAAGTGCGCGGTGAGACACCATTACCCCCTTGGGGCGACCGGTGCTACCGGAGGTGTAGATGCCGTAGGCCGTTGCCATGGGGGATGGCAGCCGGTTCAGAAGGGTTTCCAGCTCAGGCTGTTCAGCGTTGTTTTCGTCCTGCACTGCCTGACTGGCCAAGTCGACTCGCTGCTCGCACTCCAGGCCCTCCGGGGAGGCCAGGGATAGGTCTACTGCCAGCACGCAGCCGGGAGTGTCGTCCAGGATGGCCTGAGAGCGCTGCATGGGTGCCTGCAGGTCCAGCACTACGGTCCAGGCCCCCAAAGC
>CAIPGJ010000023.1 GCA_903864555.1 uncultured Pseudomonadota bacterium
AGACCCACCTTCGAAATCAAGTGCTGCATGCCCGAGGATCTGGGCAAACGACTGGCGGCACTGCCACGTCCGCTGGTCTTCACCAACGGCGTGTTCGACATCCTGCACCGCGGCCATGTCACCTACCTGGCGCAGGCTCGCCAACTGGGTGCCAGCCTGCTGCTCGCGCTCAACAGCGACGACTCGGTGAAACGCTTGGGCAAGGGCGATGACCGTCCCATCAACATGCTGGCCGATCGCATGGCAGTGGCCGCCTCGCTCGATTCGGTCAGCCTGGTGACCTGGTTCGACGAGGACACGCCGCTGCGACTGATACTGGCGAGCCGGCCGGACATCCTGGTAAAGGGCGGCGACTGGAAACCCGAGTCCATCGTTGGCGCCGGCGAAGTGCGTGGCTGGGGCGGCAACGTGCATTCGATCCCCTTCCAGCACGAGCGCTCTACCAGCGCTCTGGTGAAGCGCATCCGCGGCGCCTGAAGCGCAGGCGCCGTGCCCCTGGCGGTAACGGCATCGACAAGGAGGCAGGCATGAAGATAGACGGAAGTTGTCACTGCGGCGCGATCTGCTACGAAGCCGACATCAATCCGAAAAGCGTCGGCATCTGCCATTGCACCGACTGCCAGATTTTCTCCGGCTCGGCTTTCCGCATCACCGCTCCGGTTCCGCGCGAGCAGTTCCGGCTGCTGCAGGGCACGCCCAGAATCTACATAAAAACGGCCGAAAGCGGCAACCAGCGCGCCCAGGCCTTTTGCGCAGACTGCGGCACCGCCCTGTATGCCACCTCGGCGTCCGATCCGAAGGTGTATGGCGTGCGCGTATCGACCTCACGCCAGCGCGCCCAGTTGCCACCGCACAGGCAGATCTGGTGCCGCTCGGCCCTGCCCTGGGTCAATGACCTCGCCGGCATCGCCACGCGCATCGACAAGCAGGGCTAGCAACCGGCAGACCGCCGGCCTGGCAGCTCCCGTCCCATCAGCAAAAAATATCAAGACCGAGATACATCACGCCAGGCAGCGGATTATCGTAATAGGGATGCATGGGCACGAATCCGAATGACCTGTACAGGGCCCGTGCCGCTTCCATCTGCGGCAGCGTGTCGAGCACGACGCGGCGATAGCCGGCTGCACGCGCGGCCTCGATGGCCTCGGACACCAGTTGATGCCCCAGGCGCAGGCGCCTGAAAGCCGGGCGCACCCACAAGCGCTTGATCTCGGCCACCGCCGAGTCCTGCGCCCCATCAATCGACACGGGACGCAGCGCCACGCAGCCCGCTGCCTGTCCGTCGGCATCGGCGAGCAGCAGCCGTCCGCGGGGCAAGGCATAGGCACCCGGCAGACCGGCCAGCTCCTCGTCGAAATGCTGGAAGCAAAGATCCACGCCGAGCCAGGCGGCATATTCGAGAAACAGTTCACGCGTCTGCGCGAACTCCATCGAACGGGTCACCTGACGAATGTCGATGCGCGAGGGCCCTGCGAATGCCGTCATCGCGAAAATCCCGTCTCGGATCCGTGCCGCGACACAGATCCGACCTCAGGTCCTGCCATTCGCGGCGACGCAGGAACGCACGTCTGCCCCCGGATAGTCAGTCCTCAGGGCGCCGAGTTCGGCGCGGGCCACATCGGCCGGCGCACGCACCTGCACGAATACGCGCTGCGCCGAGGTGTCACGCGGCGCCACCTGGACCGTCCGCACCCCCTGGGCACGCAATTTCTCGAGGTAATTACGCGCCGCTTCCTGGGTGCGGAACACGCCCAGCGAAATGGCGTATCGGTACTTGCTGTCGTCCTGGATGATGAACATTTCCTCCACCCCCAGACGGCGCAGCTCCCCGACTTTCTGCAGCGCGCCCTGCCGCGATGGTTGCGGCGGCATGAAGACCCAGTACTGGCCGCTTTCATCGACCACGCGCCGCTGCGTCACCCTGGCCTCCGGCAGGACCTTGGCCAGCGCATCGAGCACGCCACGCATATCGCCGGGGGAGAATGCCCCCCACTCCAGGCAGACGCTTGCGGCCGGCGGGATCGCGGCAACTGCCTTTGCACTGGCGGGCTGAGCAGGCACTCTGGCCGGCGCCCCATCCGCAGAAGCCGCCGCTGCTCCAACCGATGCTGCGCCCACGGGTGCTGCCTCGAGAACCACATCCGCGGGCAGCAGCTTGATGGCCTCAGGCTGGATCTGCTGGTTCAGCAGATGACTTTCAGGGGACGGACCGGCCGCCGGCGAAAGATGCAGAGACCAGGCAAAAAATGCCACATTGGCCAGCAGCAGCAACAGCAGGAATGCGCGCATGCCTCAGTGACTCCCCGGTGAACTCATGGCGCATCTCCCGCCATGTGGGCAAGACCATCCAGCACCAGGTGATCGGCTACGCCATGGGGGATGTCCAGGCAACGGGCGATGGCCGCTGCGGCACCGCCTGAGAGCAAGCAGGCAGGGCTGCCGCCCTGGCTGGCGGCGAGGCGCGCAAACAGGCGCTCGATGGCACCGGCCTGGGCATGCAGCACACCGGACTCGATGGCATCGGCGGTGTTGCGCGGATGCTCGGTCCAGGCACCTTCGGCAAACGGCAGTTGCGCGGTGTTCTCGGCCAGCGAGCGCTTCATCAGAGCCAACCCCGGAATAATCACGCCACCCAGGAATTCTCCCTGCGAAGACAACTGGTCGACGGTGGTTGCAGTGCCCGCCCCGACCACCAGGCAGGCACGCCCCAGCCGGCGCCAGGCGCCGATCAGCGCCGCCCAGCGGTCCACGCCCAGTTGCGCCGGCTGCTCGTAATGATTGACCACCCCGCACTGGTGTGGCTGGCCTTGCGCCCACAGCATGGGCGCCGACAATGCGGCACAGGCGTGCCTGATCCGCTGTTCGGCGCCGGCACCGGCCACATTGGCCACGGCGATGCGATCCGGCCTAGCCAGCGAGGCCAGCGCCGGTTCCAGAGCGTCCCCCTCGTCGTGGGTAAGCACTCCCACGCGCTCCCAGGCATCGCCCTCGCGCAAACCCCATTTGATGCGCGTATTGCCGCTGTCGATGGCAAGGATTCTCATACGCTTATTCTATGCGCAGCGACACCTCGCCGCTGTGCACGGGGATCAGCCTGCCCTGTGATTGCAGCAACAATGTGCCATCCATGCCGATGCCTTCGACGCGCCCCTGCATCAACGTGCGGCCATCGAGCACGATGGATACCTCACGGCCCTGATGGGCATGCCGTTGCAGCCACGGCTCACGGAAAGCGGCAAAACCCTCAGCCTCGAACACGGGCAGTTGCGTGGCCAGTTCACGCAGCACGGCAGCCAGCAACTGCGTGCGGGTGGGCAGCGATGCGCCACTGATGCAGGTGGCCGCCAGGTCGGACACCGGGCGATCGATGTCCCGTGCCACAGCCAGGGGCAGACGCACGTTGAGGCCGATGCCGATGATGCAGTCGCTCTCGCGCCGCATCGGATCGAGCGTGCCGGGCGCCTGCTGACGACCGGCCAGTTCAATGAGGATGCCGCCCACCTTGGCTTCCCGGTACAACAGGTCATTCGGCCACTTCAACCCGATGCCATGGCAGCCCTGTTGCTCGAGCGCACCCACCAGCATCGCCGCCACAGCAAGCGATAGCCCACCCAGGGCCGCCGGTGGTGCGGCAAACCGCCACAACAGCGAGAAGGTCAGCGCGGCGCCGATGCCGGAGTTCCACGCGCGCCCGCGTCGGCCGCGGCCTCCAGACTGGTACTCGCAGGCCAGTACGCTACCCCCAGGTGCGTCACGACGCCCGGACAGGCGGGCATTGGTCGAGTCGCATTCATCCAACAGTTCCACCTGCAAGCCGGACTGGTCCTGCAGCAAGGTGTCCAGTTCGTTGTTGCAGATCAGATCCACCGGCGAGGCCAGGCGAACAGCGTCGGCCGATCCGGTCAGCGCCACCCCCAGCGAGGGCAACAAGCGCAAGACCTCGATCACCGCCCCGACCGATACGGCCGCCTGCGCTGCCAGCCAGTCTGGGGTGCGGGCGTCCACCGTGGAAAGCAGGCGCACCAGTGTCACCGGCAGACCGCGTCGGCCCTCGTCAACCTGATCGGTTCCCCCCACGACTTCACTGCCCATGCCTGTGTCCATGCTGGCTGCAACCCGGATTGACATCATAGCCGCTTGGCTCATCACACCATCCAGCCTCTTCTCAAGTGCCAGCGACGGCTGCCCTGTTTGGCTCGCCACGGTATCCTCCCCGCTTTGGCCGTCGCACGGTGTACAGCCCATGAAACTGTTGTTCCTGATCCTGTTGTTACTGGCAGGCTGCTCAAGCCC
>CAIPGJ010000024.1 GCA_903864555.1 uncultured Pseudomonadota bacterium
GGAAGGCGCCAAAGGAAGACGAATGCGGAATGGCGGTGTAGAGGGGGCGGCCGGTCTTGCCCACCGGGTCGGGTGCATAGCAGGCGGTGGCCGCGCCCAGCACGCCCTCCCAGGCACGCAGGTGGCTGCGCGGGTCGATGGCGGCAAAGCCCGGCATGGCGCAGTAGATGAGGCGGGGATTGCGCGCCGTCATCGCTGCCGCGCCCAGGCCCAGTTGCTGCATCACACCGGGACGGAAGTTCTCGATCAGCACATCGGCACGGTCGATGAGGGCCAGTGCGGTCTGCAGGTCGGCCAGTGCTTTCAGGTCGAGCACGATGCTGCGCTTGTTGCGGTTCCAGGTGGCATTGGCCGGCGGGTTGTAACGCGGGCCACCGGGCGGGTCGATGCGGATCACCTCCGCACCGTGGTCGCCCAGCAGCATCGCGGCCATGGGGCCGGCGATGTACTGGCCGAAGTCGAGAACCTTGATACCGGACAGTGCTCCGCTCATTTCCTCATCCTTCATCCTTGCCTTGCCGGTCAGCACGGTGGGGCTGCCGGGATGGATTCTTTCAGCTGGTTCAATGATCCTGCAGCTCTGATTGTCTCACTGACGTGGGGGCTCGCTACAGGGCGGAGCCGCGAAATCGCCGCCACCCTGTCCCTCCCCCGCTTCGCAGGAGAGAGGACCTCCTGCGGAGGATTTTTCTTGATCCGAAACGTTTTCACCCAATCGATGCCTGCACATACTCATCGCCATTCCGCCCCAACGTGGGCACAAGGAATCCGGCCGATGACAATGCCCCGCTTGCTGCCCTGGCGCTAGCGCAATCGCTTGAACGGGTTCCTGTCCTGTACCACCCGCGCCCCTGCCGGAAGTCGCATTCGAACTCGTATAAGATTCGAGGCCCGGCGACCTGTAGCCGCCAGTTCACCAATCAGAATGGACAACCATGACCCCTGTGCCCGCCACCAGCCATTACGTTGAACACAACCACGTCAAGCTGCATCACCTGGACTGGGGCAATGAAGGCAAGCCGGCCATCGTGCTGGTGCACGGGGTCCGCCTGCACGCGCATGTGTGGAACCATTTCTGCCGCCGCTACAGCGACCGCTACCACATCATCGCGCTGGACCAGCGTGGCCACGGCGACAGCGGCTGGGGCCACCATGATCACTACCATCCCGAGGAGTACTACCACGACCTGAACGCCGTGGTGAAGGCGCGTGGCCTGAAGCGCTTCACGCTGATCGGCCACTCGCTGGGCGGGCGCGTGTCGATGCTGTATGCGCACCGCCACCCGGACACGCTGGAGCGCCTGGTGCTGGTGGACATCACCCCGGGCCGTCCGGCCGGCATGTCAGCCACGGCCGACATGTCGCGCATCACCGAAACGCCGCCGCCCCAGGACTATGAATCACCCTCTATCGCGGCGGAGTACCTGAAGAAGATCATGAAGCTCGCGCCACCCGAGGGCATCGAGGAAAGCGTGCACTTCGGCATGCGCCAGATGGACAACGGCCGCTACACCTGGAAGTACGACCCGGCCCTGTTCCGCCGCCCCGCCCCCCTGCCCTACAACATGTGGGATGTGGTGAAGGACATCCCGGTGCCGACGCTGCTGCTGTACGGCAGCCACAGCAATGTGGTGACACCGGAACTGGCACAGCAAATGGCCGAAACCATGCCGAAATGCGCTGTGGAGCGCGTCGAGCGCGCCGGGCATGGCCTTTTCACCGACCAGCCGGAAGTCTTTGCGCAGGGCGTGGGACGCTTCATGGGCGCGCTGTGATGCAGGCCACACAGCCGCGCTGCAAGCCAGGCGTACTGCGCACCTGCGCGGTGACGCTGCTCGCAGCCCCGCTGCTGGCCACCACCGCACTGGCGCAGACCTATCCCACCAAACCCATCCGCTTCATCATTCCCTTCGCCCCCGGCGGCGGCAATGACATCGTCTCGCGCGTGCTCAGCCAGCAGCTTTCCGAGGCCTTCGGCGTGCCGGTGCTGCCGGAAAACCGCGCCGGCGCGGGCGGCACCATCGGCACCGACTCGGTGGCCAAGGCCGCGCCTGATGGCTACACCCTGGGCATGGGCTCGACCTCGACCTTCTCCATCAATCCCTGGCTGGTGAAGGACATCCCCTACGACCCGGTGCGCGACTTTGCGCCGATCACCACGGCCGCCTCCAACCCCTATGTTCTGGCGGTGAACGCGGCCGTACCGGCACGCACTCTGGGCGAATTCATCGCACTGGCCAAGGCCAAGCCGGGCTCGCTGCATTTCGCCTCGGCCGGCAACGGCAGCACCATCCACCTGGCCGGCGAGATCTTCAAGTCCATGGCCGGCGTCAACATCGTGCACGTCCCCTACAAGGGCATGGGCCCGGGCATCGCCGACCTGATCGGCGGCCAGGTGCAACTCATGTTCGGCACCCTCATCGCCGTCACGCCGGCCGCCAAGAACAACCAGATACGGCTGCTCGCTGTCAGCAGCCAGAAGCGCTCGCCGCTGATGCCCAGCCTGCCCACCTTCGATGAGGCCGGTGCAAAAGGCTACTTCGTGGCCGGCTGGTTCGGCGTGGTGGCGCCCGCCAAAACGCCCAGGCCCGTGATCGACCGCTTGTACAAGGAAATCGCCCGCGCCCTGCAGTCCAAGGCGGTGACCGACCGCCTGGTCAACGAAGGCGCCGACGTCGGTGGCGAACCACCGGATGAATTCGCCGCCACCATCAAGTCCGACCTCGCCAAATGGGGCAAGGCCGTGCGCGAGGCCAAGGTCACGCTGGAGTAAGGCGGGCACCAGCGCAGCCCCACGGGTTTACCCCCTTGTCAAAGGGGGCCGACTCGCGAGCGCAGCGAACGAGCGGGGGGATTTTCATGGTGCTGGGTTTGATGCATAGGGCTTGATCAGTCTGGCTGGCCAAAATCCCCCCGCTCGGCTGCGCC
>CAIPGJ010000025.1 GCA_903864555.1 uncultured Pseudomonadota bacterium
CAATCCACTCGCGCTGCCCACGCCGGCCCAGATCAGTGAAGGCCTGTCAGTCTCGATGCGCGAGGACATCCGCTGGCTGCTCTGCGACATCAAGGCGATTTCCCTGCTCGGCCACTGCATGCTGCGCACCGAAGCCACCGATGAGGGCAATGCCGAGGTGGTGCTCACGCGCAACGGCTTCCTCACCGAGGCCTCCTCCAGCAACGTGCTGGTGGTCAAGGATGGCACGGTGCTATGCCCGCCCAAGAACCACCTCATCCTCCCGGGCATCACCTACGACGTGGTGCTGGAACTGTTGCACGAGCATGGCTTCAAACATGAAGTTCGACCGGTGACGGTGGCCGAACTGCGCAGTGCCGACGAGGTCTGGATCACCTCCTCCACCAAGGACGTGCTGGCCATCACGCGCATGGACGGCCAGCCCGTAGGCTCAGGCAGGCCCGGACCGCTGCTCCAGCGCATCCGGCCGCTGTTCACCGCGCGCAAGGCAAGACTGGCCGCGACCGAAGGCTTGCCGGCCCGCGCCTGAAGGTCGGGTTCGGCAGCAAACTTTCAACCATTGACGCCCCACAGACAATACAAGGCAAGCGGCCATGTCCGACACCCCCACATCCGATGACGGCGCCCCGCCCGGGGAACTGAAAACCACGCTGCTCGAATTCCCCTGCGACTTCCCCATCAAGATCATGGGCAAGACCCAGCCCGGCTTCGCCCAGACCATCCTCGATGTGGTGCGGCGCCACGCGCCGGATTTCGACCCGGCCACGGTGGAAATGCGCCCCAGCCGCGAAAAGACCTATCTCAGCATCACCGCCACCTTCCAGGCGCAATCGCAGGTACAGATCGACAACCTCTATCGCGAACTGTGCGACCACCCCATGGTGTCCATCGTCCTGTAGTCGCATCAAGTCAGGACAGGCAAGCACACGGCATCAGGCATGCCCCGTCTGTCGCGGGAATCCGTCCGGCCCTGGCGACGCACAGGCGCTGCGGCCAGACCCCGGGCGTAAAATGAAACTCACCATGGAATTCCCCGCCGTCCCGGCAGTCATACCGGGAACCTCTCTCTCCCCTCCGGTCAGCGGTGCGGGGTTTGATACTTTCCCCACCCCTGCGGGCGGGGGTGGCCCGGCCTGCCATGTGCGCACGCTCGGGCTGATGGACTACCAGCCCGTATGGCAGGCGATGCAGGACTACACCGCAGCGCGAACCGCGCAGACCACGGATGAATTGTGGATCGTCGAGCATCCTGCCGTGTACACCGTGGGACTCGCCGGACGCGAAGCACATTATCCGAAGACGGCCAGCCGCATTCCGGTGATTCGCATCGACCGCGGCGGGCAGATCACCTATCACGGCCCCGGCCAGGTGGTGGTGTATGCCCTGGTGGACCTGGTGCGGCGCGCCATCAAGGTGCGCGAGATGGTCTGCCTG
The DNA here is from genome assembly GCA_903864555.1 of uncultured Pseudomonadota bacterium. Next base: position 1,435 of record CAIPGJ010000025.1, read on the forward strand.
CTCGAACAGGCCGCCATCGATGAACTGGCGGCGCACGGCATCGGCGGCCTGCGCCGCGCAGGCGCGCCTGGTGTCTATGTCGATGGCGCCAAGATCGCCGCCCTCGGCCTCAAGGTGAAACGCCAGGGCTGTTACCACGGCATCAGCCTCAACGTGGACATGGACCTCACGCCCTTCAATGCCATCGACCCCTGCGGCTATCCCGGACTGCAGGTCACCAGCCTCGCGCAACTGGGCGTCACCGCGCGCCCCGCTGCGGTGGCGCAATCACTGGCGCGCCGCATCGTCGCGGCGCTGGACAAAGCGCCAGCTGCGCACGCGGGCACAGCCTGTGCCGCCAGTACATCCCCGTCCCACCTTACCCCTGCGGTGTGAACATGAAATCCTCAGAACTCGACGCACTCGACCCGGAACAGAAAAAAGCGCTGCAGAAAGGCGCCCTCAAGACCAACAAGATCCCGATCAAGATCATACCGGTGGAGCGCCTGCGCAAGCCCGAGTGGATACGCGTCAAGGCGGCCTCGGCCAACTCGCGCTTCCACGACATCAAGCGCATCCTGCGCGACAACAAGCTGCACACCGTGTGCGAGGAAGCCTCCTGCCCCAACATCGGCGAATGCTTCGGCAAGGGCACCGCCACCTTCATGATCATGGGTGACATCTGCACCCGCCGCTGCCCGTTCTGCGACGTCGCTCACGGCAAGCCCAAACCGCTGGATGCCGAGGAACCGCTGCACCTGGCGCAGACCATCGCCAAGCTCAAGCTCTCCTACGTCGTCATCACCAGCGTCGACCGCGACGACCAGAAGGACGGTGGCGCCGGCCATTTCGTCGAATGCATCCGCGCCGTGCGCGAGCATTCACCGTCCACCACCATCGAAGTGCTGGTGCCGGATTTCCGCGGCCGCCTCGACCGTGCCCTGGATGTGCTGCAAGCCGCGCCGCCCGATGTCATGAACCACAACCTGGAAACCGTGCCACGCCTGTATCGCGCTGCGCGTCCCGGCGGCGACTACGCGCACTCGCTCAAGCTGCTCAAGGCCTTCAAGGAACGGCACCCCGGTGTGCCCACCAAGTCCGGCCTGATGGTCGGCCTGGGGGAGACGGATGAGGAAATACTCGAAGTCATGCGCGACCTGCGGGCCCATAACGTCGACATGCTCACCATCGGCCAATACCTGCAGCCCTCCTTACACCACCTGCCGGTGCTGCGCTACGTCGATCCGTCGGTGTTCCGTATGTGGGAATCCGAAGCGAAGACCATGGGCTTCATGCATGCCGCCGTCGGCGCCATGGTGCGCTCCTCCTACCACGCGGACCAGCAGGCACATCAGGCCGGCGTGTCCCCTGTGGGGATGCCTCGCGCAACGTAGGGGGCAAACCTGGCAGGGGTGCGTTATTGCCCCCGTGTGTCCAGTACGCTGCGTCGAATTCCGGGGAAGCCGCGTGTTTACCCCCTTGTCAATCGGCATAGGGGGCAGTCTAGCTGACTGCGCCCCTGCCACACCACCCGGCATGCGGGGCCGCACCGGGCG
>CAIPGJ010000026.1 GCA_903864555.1 uncultured Pseudomonadota bacterium
GGTGGTCAAGGTATTTTCCGGAATTCTGTTGCAAAAAGGCGGGTATTTTTACAGGGACACACTTTTGCTCCGGCCTGCGATCCCCTGCAGCGCCTCCACCACTTTGCGGTCCAGCAGGAGGCCGTTTTTCCTCGCTTCGTCCCGTTCACGGAAGCTCCGCTCGGAGGGCACGCGCACCGCATCAACACCATCTACAGTGGGCGTCGCCCGTATTTCGGCCAGCATCTGGTCCATGTTCGCTTTGAGTTGCTCCAGCGGAATCAGCAGATCGGGTTGGATGGCAATGATCAGGTGGCCGTAGTCACGTGGCTTTCCATGCGGAATCGCCGACCCCGCCAGCACGCCAAAAGCCTGCACCATCAGCGACAGGGCATAGCCCTTGTGCTTGTCGCGCGCACCGAAGGCCAGCAGGCTGCCGGCCATGGCCGTGACCGGATCCGTGGTGGGACGTCCCTGCTCATCGATCGCCACGCCCTCGGGCAGCGATTCGCCCAGGCGATGCCGAATGGCCAATTCGCCCTTCATGATGGCTGCCGTGCCCATGTCGATCACCATGGGATGCCCGCTGGTCGGAAAGGCCGCCGCCAATGGATTGGTGCCCAGCATGCCACGCCTGCCGCCCTCGGGCGCCACGGCCGGTGATGCGCCCGAGAACTGCAGACCTACCAGGCCCTCACGCGCAATCATCTCCACGTAATAGGCGCTGCGTCCGGACAGGCCGCTGTCATAGACGCCGACGATGGCAATGCCCGACTGCTTCGCCTTTTCGATGGCGATTCGCGTGCCCTTGTAGACCGTCCAGTAACCGACGTGATTACCACCATCGATCATTGCGGAGACCGGCGTTTCCTGCATGACCTTGAAATCATGGCGTGGCAGCTTCAGGCGCTTGTCATCACCGATTTCGAGAATGCGCGGCAGCCCCGCGAAGGTGTAGCCGCAAGCCGCCGCATCGACCAGGTGGTCGCAGATAGCTTTTGCCTGCTCCGCGTCATAGCCCATGGCCCTGAGCGCGGCCTCGCCAAGATCGGAGGCCTCGGTCATCGACAGGCGTACCGCATCTGTTGGCTGGTGTCTCATGTGTTCTCCTTGATATTCATTACGAGTTGCTGGCGATCCGGCATTACTCGAGCTTGATGTTCGCAGCCTTGACTACCGCCGCCCAGCGCGCCGTTTCATCCTGCAGCACGCGCGCAAACTCTTCGGGCGTGCCAGGGTACAGATCCACGCCCTGCGCAACAAAATACTTTTTGCCGTCTGCCGAGTTGAGGTAACGGGTGATCTCCACGTTCAGACGGTCGATGATGGCGCGCGGCGTTTTCACCGGAACCAGCATGCCGGTGCCGGCACGCGACTTGAATTCCGGCAGCCCGGCCTCTTCGTTCGTCGGGGCATCCGGCAGGATCTCCATGCGCTTGGGCGCACTCACCATGAGCACCTTGAGTTTGCCGGCACGCACTTGCCCCAGGCCGGCCGAGGGGCTCTGGATGATCAGACTGACCTCGCCCGCCAACACAGCGGTGAGCGCGGGCGCGCCCCCTTTGTAGGGAACATGCAGCATTTTCGTTTGCGTCAGCATGCCAAACAGTTCACCAGCCAGGTGGTTCTGGCTGCCGTTGCCGGCTGAAGAATAGGTCAGCACGCCTGGTTTCGCCCTGGCCGCCGCAATGACGTCCTTCACACTGGTCAGGGGGGAATTGGCACTGACGATCAGAGCGCTGGGAATCAATGAAATCAACACAACGGGCGACAAATCTTTCAGCGCATCAAAGGGCATGCTGTAGAGCGCCGGGTTGATGGTGAGCTGGCTGCTGGTGGCA
>CAIPGJ010000027.1 GCA_903864555.1 uncultured Pseudomonadota bacterium
CCATGCTGCAATTGCTCAACAAGGAATTCACCGACGCTGCCAATGCGCCGGATGTGAAGGCCAAGCTCACCCCGGATGGCATGGAGATGGGGCCGGGCACTTCACCGGCTGCCCTCAAGCAGGCCTTCCTGAAGGAGTATGAGGTGTGGGATGGCTTCATCAAGGCGAGCGGTCTGAAGTTGGGCGATTGACCGCCGGCTGTCCATGTCATTGTTATCGTTTCAGAGTCTATGTCCAGGTGGTTATTGAATCAAAAGATTGATTATGATCATTGCCATGGGTTAGTTTGGATCGCCCTGGGAGCGATTTCGCTGGCCTTGCTGCTGGCGCCAGTGATGGCGGCAGCCCAGGATGCCTTCCCGGCACGTCAGGTGCGCCTGGTGGTGCCGGTCGAGGCCGGTGGTGCCACCGACGTCCAGGCGCGCATGTTTGCTGCCGAGTGGGCGAAAGGTCTGGGTGGCCAGCCCGTCATCATCGACAACCGGCCGGGTGCCGGCGGGGCCATCGGCGCGGACGTGGTGGCGAAATCCCGGCCCGATGCCCATACCGTCTGTTTCTGCTCCACCAGCCAGCTGGTGCTGCTGCCCCTCACCGAAAAGCAGTATCCCTTCGTGCCATTGCGTGACCTGCAGCCGGTGACGCCGGTCTATCTCGCCGATGGCACCATCGCCGTGCGGGTGGACATGGGCGTGAAGTCGCTTGCCGATTTCGTCGCCCTGGCCAAGGCCAACCCGGGCAGATTCACTTACGGATCGACCGGGACAGGGGGCATCATCCATCTCACCGGCGCGCTGATAGGCAACCTGACGGGCATCAACATCGTCCATGTGCCTTACAAGGGGGAGCAGCCCGCGGCCAATGACCTGATGACCGGCCGCATCGACATGCTGCCGCTGTCGGCCCTGCTGGCTGAGCGTCTGGCCAGAAGTGGCAAGGTGCGGGTGCTGGCGGTGCGCGGTGTGACGCGCAATCCACTGCTGCCTGATGTGCCCACCATGGCCGAGTCAGGCTTCCCTGGTGCCGAGACCCCCAATCATGGCGGCCTGCTGGTGGCCGCCGGGTCACCCATGCCAGCTGTCGAAAAGCTTTACAGCGCTGCCGCGGGCGTACTCAACCAGGCAGACATCAAGGATCGCTTCGTGCAGGCTGGCCAGCGTGCTTTCCTGCTGAAGCCGGACGCCTATGCGGATTTCCTGCGCCAGGAGACCGAAAAGTGGCGCAAGGTCGTGCGCAGCCTTCCTCCGCTCAGGGAATAGCTTTCAGTGTCGTGTGGCATGCGCATTGCGATGGGCGTGCCATTTCCCCCGGCCGGCATAGCAGCCCGCTGCCAGCAGTGCGGCCACCGCCCAGAACACCGGGCCGACGCCCAGCGCCGCACCGATCATCCCGGCCGTGAGCGGCACGGCAGTCTGCAGGCCGTTGATGATGGCCAGCCGCAGCCCCTGCACTTCGGCCATGCGATCGGCCGGCGAGGCTTCGTGTATCAGGGCGAGGGATATGGGGGCGCTTATGCCCAGCGCCAGTCCCATCCAGAAGGCCAGCGAGATCAGCACCCCCATCTGTGCAAAGAAGGAGGTCGCAACGAAGCCGATCGCGGCCATCAGCAGCGAGCCGATCAGTATCTGCCAGTGGGTGTATCGGCGCGAGCATACCGGCGCCAGCATGCGCGAGACGACGGAGGCAAGGGAGTAGGTGCTCATGATGATGCCGATCTGCGAGGCGCTCAGGTGGATCTGGCTGCCGTACAGTGGCATGAGGAAGGTGTAGAGGTTCCAGCCGACGTTGGTCAGCAGCGCCATCATGAATATCTCACGCAAGGCCGGCTTGCGCAGCAATTCGCCGACACCCCCGCCGGGCCTCGCCTGCTTCTGTTCGGCGCGCCCGTGTGAGGGCAGTTCCAGCTTGTTGAGTGAAATCACCAGTGTGGGCACCAGCGGCAGCAGGGCGAGCAGCAGGAAGGTATGGCGGTAGCCGATCTCGTCGATGGCGAAACCGGCGACCAGCGGCGCAATAAAGCTGGCCATGGCATAGCCCTGCATGGCCAAACTGAAGTTGCCGACCTTGTCCTCAGGGCGGCCGTAGTGGCCGATCTGCAGCTGGTTACCGATGAAGTAGACGTTGTAGGCGGTGCCGACGACGATGCTGAGGATGAACAGCGCGTAAATGCCCTCCCAGAACCAGGCCACGGCGGTGGCTGCGGCCATGAGCAGGGAGCAGATGATCATCGGATAGCGCGGGCCGATGCGGTCGATCCAGCGTCCGGTGGCCACCGAGGTCGTGATGCCGAGCACCGAGAAGAGGGCGGTCAGCACGCCCACTGTGGCGGGGGAGGCCTCCAGGTGCACTGCATAGAGGAGCACCGCGAAGCGCGCTCCGACGAAGTTGACATGGTTCGTCGCGGTGATCGCGATGAGGAGGTGTAGAGGCTTCAATGGAGAGGCCGGGAACGCGTCCTGGCGATGAGGGAAAACCTGCCCCATTATAGCGGCGGGTCGGTGGGCGTCCCGGGCCGGCCCGGTCAGGCTAGCGTAGTCAGAGCCGCGTGGTCAAAGTCGGCCCGGCATGTGGCAGTTCGCGTCGGCTTCTTCGCCCGGTCTCCGGCTCATTCCTCCGGCTTGACGCCAGCCTTCTTGATCACGCCCTCCCACTTGGCGTAGTCGGCGATATAGGCCGACTTCAGTTCCGCAGGTGTCAGCGGTGGTGCAGGCACCGCGCCATCGGCTGCCATCTTGTCCTTGATGTCGGGGACTGCAATGACCTGCACCAGTTCGCGATTGAGTGCGGTCACGATGGCCGATGGCATCTGGGCGTGCGCATACAGCATGTAGGTGTTGGCCACGTCGTAACCGGGGATGCCCGATTCGGCAATGGTGGGAATGTCGGGAAACTCCGGCACGCGCTGCGGACGCGTGGTCGCGAGGATCCTGGCCTTGCCGGCGCGCACCGACTGGATGCCGGAAACCGATGCCAGTGCCACATTCAGCCGGCCGGCCACCAGGTCGAGGTAGACCTGCGCATTGCCCTTGTAGGGGACATGGATCATGTCCAGGTTGGCGCCCAGTTCGATCAGTTCCAACCCGAGGTGGATCACCGAGCCCACGCCGTTGGAGCCATAGTTCAGCTTGCCGGGATTGGCCCTGACATGGGCGAGGAACTCCTTGAAGGAATTGGCCGGGAAGGCGCTGGGGACAATGAGGAAGTAATGCGAGGTGCTCATGCGCACCAGCGGTATCAGCGCCGTGCGCACATCACGCTCGAAGCGGCCGAACACGGCATTGATGAGCAGGGTGCCGCCTGCACTCAACAGGGTGTAGCCGTCAGGGGCGGCGCTGGCGACCGTGTTGATGGCGATGCCGCCGCTGGCACCACCCTGGTTGTCCACCACGATGTTGGCGCCGGTGCGCTCGCCGAACTTGGTGGCCACCGCGCGGGTGATGATGTCCAGCCCGCCGCCGGGGGCGGTGGACACGATGACGCGGATGGGGCGCACTGGATAGCCGTCAGGCAGCAGCGGTTTCTTCTGCTGGGCGAAGGCCTGGGACGTGGCCAGCGTGCAGAGCAGCGAGGTGAGGATGGCCAGCTTGCCCGGGGTCTTGTTCATCATGATCCTGTGATGGAGTGGCCACGGTCTGCCGTGGACGGGCTGATATTCTGAGTGCGGTGGGGGCCGGGAGCAAGCCGACGCCCTGTGGCCGCTGGTTTCCTGGCGGGCGGAATGCTGGCAGTCGTGCATCCTGGTGTTCCTTTGGGTGCGAGTGCTGGCACGCGGCAGCGCACGGGCACTCTGCCCGGAGCGACATGGTCACGAGTGCATCGTTTGTCTGCCATGGGCCTTTTCAACGGTTGATTGTGATAATAATATTTCATTTTGATTAATATCCACGCAACTTATAACACCAAAATGATCATATATATCTGGTGGGTGCGGCCCGATGCAGCGCGGCTCAGCTCCGTATTGCTTCCATTTGCAGCTTGCCCAGCCAGGCCATGACCTTGCTTTCCAGGGCGGCATCGAAGCACTCGAAGGATTGCACTGGTCCCGGCCAGGTGCGCAGCCAGGTGAGCTGGCGCTTGGCCAGTTGGCGGGTGGCAAAGATGCCGCGATCGCGCAGCGTCGGCAGATCGATCGTCCCTTCCAGATGATCCCAGGCCTGGCGGTAGCCCACCGAGCGCATCGAGGGCAGTCCGGGGTGCAGCGGGTATTTGAGGCGCAGTGCGCGCAACTCATCGACCAGGCCGGCCTTGAGCATGGACTCGAAGCGGTGCTCGATCTGCCCATGCAAGGCCTTGCGGTCCTGGGGAACCAGTGCGATCTCGATCAGCCGGAAGGGCAGTGCTTGCCTTGATTGCTGCGCAAACAGCTGCGAGGGTGGTTTGCCGGTCAGCCGGTAGAGCTCCAGTGCGCGTTGGATGCGCTGCGCATCGCCGGGTTGCAAACGGGAAGCCGTGACCGGATCCACGGCCTGCAGTTCCTGATGCAGCACCGGCCACCCCTTGTGCGCGGCTTCGGCGTCGATCTGTGCACGCAGAACGGCATCGGCTTCGGGCAGGTCGGCCAGTCCTTCGCGCAGTGCCTTGAAGTAAAGCATGGTGCCACCGGCGAGGATGGGCAGCCTGTCGCGCGCCTGTATCGCCTGTATGGCCGTCACCGCGTCGCTACGAAAGCGAGCCGCCGAATAGGCTTCGGCTGGCGTGATGAGGTCGACAAGGTGGTGTGGCACGGCAAGGCGTTCGGTGGCTGCCGGTTTCGCCGTGCCGACATCCATGTCCTGGTAGACCTGGACGGAATCGACACTGATGATCTCGCCGCCAAGGCGGCAGGCCAGCGACATGGCCAGTGCGCTCTTGCCGCTGGCCGTGGGCCCCATGATGGCCAGCACTGGCGGCAGGTGGTGCTCCCCTGGGGTGTTCAATCGTTCGGTTC
>CAIPGJ010000028.1 GCA_903864555.1 uncultured Pseudomonadota bacterium
AAGGTGATGTTAACTTTCGGCTCGACTTATGAATACCAAGCGAGCCAAAGGACGCCCCAAGCCTAATGAGGATGTGCATTGGGTATCCGAGGAGTTTGGCGGGGCGCAGCTGGGCGATGAGCGCCGGCAGGAGCGCCTGCTGCTCATGGCTCGCGATCTGGCAAAGTATCCGCAAGTGTCGCTTCCTCAGGCGTTGCAGCAGCCCGGCGCGCTCAAGGCGGCCTATCGGTTCTTTGACAACAACAGCGTTGATGCGCAGGCCATTCTGGCCCCGCATGTGATCAGCAGCATCGCGCGCATGCGCATCCATCCCGTGGTTCTGGCGGTGCAAGACACCACCTTCATTGATTACGCCGGGCATCCGGAGTGCCAAGGGCTGGGCCCCACCTGCAGCAAGGGCGGTTGGGGCCTGTTGTGCCATTCCACGCTGGCTTTTACCCCTGAAGGCTTGCCCTTGGGGGTACTGGGGATGCGCACTTGGGCGCGCGATCCGGACAAGGGCATCAAAGGCACGCGACGCCAGCGCCCCATTGAGCAAAAGGAGAGCCACAAGTGGATCGACAGCGTTGAGGCGGTGGCCAAGCTTGGCGAACAACTGCCCGATACGCGCCTGGTGAGCGTGGCCGATCGCGAAGGCGACGTGTTCGAGTACTTCACCCAGGCGCAGGCGCTGAAGGTGGATTTGCTGGTGCGTGCAGCCTGGGACAGGCGTGTCGAGGGTTCCTACGACTATCTCTGGGCAAGCCTGGCCAAGGCACCGTTGCTGACCCAGCAGGCGTTGGCCGTGCCGGAGCGTGCCGGTCAGCGTGCACGCCTGGCCACGCTGAGTCTTCGCGCCACGACCATCACCCTCAAAGCCCCGTCGAGCGGTAGCGGCAGGGGCTTGGCACCGATGCGCCTGTGGGCACTTTGGGCCTACGAGGAGAGTCCCCCTGCCGACCAGGAACCGATTGAGTGGATGTTGCTCACCAGCGTGCCCACTGAAACCGCACAGCAGGCCTGCGAACGCCTGAGCTGGTACGCCAGGCGCTGGGGAATCGAAATCTGGCACCGCGCGCTCAAAGGCGGCTGCAGCATCGAAACACGTCAACTGGCATCCCTCGCGCGATTGCAGCGTCTGCTCAGTGTGTACGCCGTGATCGCCTGGCGCATCGTCTATGCACGCATGCTCGCGCGGCTTGACCCGGACTTGCCCAGCACCGTATTGCTGTGCCCACACGAGTGGCGCGCCCTGTACTGCCGCATCCACCAAACCAGCACCCCTCCGGCCACCGCTCCGCCCTTACGCGAGGCGATCAGATGGATCGCACGCCTGGGCGGGTTTCTCGCCCGTAAGAGCGATGGCGAACCCGGGGTGCAAACCCTATGGCGTGGATTTCACCAACTCACCACCTTGACCGAGATGTTTAGAATCATGAACCCAGACGATCATTCAACAGCATGAAAAAGATGTGGGTAACGATTAGTTTGACAAGGGGGTAAACCCCGGCCCTGCCAAGCTTGCTGCCAATGCCATCCCGGGAAATCGGTGAAGAACCTTTGACAAGCGTGCAAACCTTTTTGCATCCGAGGTCAGGATAGATATCCCGTTTCCATGGATCAGGCTTGCGGCACCAGCTCCCATGCGTTCCGTGCCGCCGAGCGTTCCACCGCCTCCCAGATGCGGTGGATCTTCAGTTCGTCTGCGAAAGAGGGACTGCAGGACACGCCCTCCAGAATGGCCCGGCCCAGGGCATGCCAGGTCTGGGCTACCGGGAAGGTGGTGCTCACAGAGTCCAGTCCCTGCACGGCACAATGCCCGTCTGCCGGGGTGATGGGCTGCATGGCGGTGTCCTGGTCGCATGCGCCATAAAGAACGGCATGTCCGGCCTTGGGGTCACCCTTGACCGTGCTCCTGCGATCCATACCCTCCTCCCGAATCATCAGCATGCCGTGGGTGCCATAGACCTGGAAGTTCCAGCCCGTGCCGAACCAGGCGGTCAGGCAGACCTGCAGGCTGCCCATGGCGCCGCTTCGGGTCCTCAGCAGCAGGTTGATGTTATTGGTCTGGGTGATGACTTCACGTCCGGGCTGGTGCTGATGCGGCGAGATCACCTTCATGTCGGCACAGACGGCGTCCAGGTCGCCCAGCACTGCCGTCACCCGCTCCAGGCTGTGGCCGGTGCGCCAAGCCTGCGGCCCGCCCATTTCGGCCAGATTGAGCCAGGGACGGGCATTCTTCTGCGGGGCAATCATGCCGCTGTTGAAAAAGGTGATGCCGAAGTTGAGCGGCTTGCCGATGTAGCCTGCTCGAACGCGCGCGGCCATCTCCAGCATCGCCGGCTCGTAGTGGTGCTCATGGCCGACCACCGTACACAGTCCGCGCGCCTGCGCCAGGGCCGCCATCTCCGCTGCCTGGGCCAGGCTCACACCGAAGGGGTGCTCGCAGTACACGTGCTTGCCCGCAGCCAGGGCCTGCATCACCACTTCGTGCTGGGCCACCGGCCTCACGCTGACACAGATGACGTCGATGTCCGGCAGCGCAGCCAGCATCCGCGGTACGCTATCGAAGGCCTGCGGCACACCGAAGTGATCTGCGGCTGCCTGCGCCGTGGCCTGGGTGGTGGTGCAGGTGGCGACCACCTCGAACATGTCGGGCAGCGCCAGCAGTGCCGGCAGATGCGCCCGCACCGCGAAGCGCTGATGATGCCCCGGGTCCGCGCTCATGCTGGCACCCACCACGGCCACCTTCAGTTTGCGTTGATCCACCGCCATGCCACCGCCTCCTTCCACTCACGCCATCCACTTCGGACACCGCCATCTTCCACCCGGGAGTTGACCGACACGGAGAGCACGGGCAATATGAATTTGGTCTGACCTTATCATGCCCCGCCCCGCCATAAAAACAACTCCGGGGAAAGCGGTGTCAGTGCCATCAACACACAGGAGGAAACATGCGCTTCAAGGAACTCACGCCCGAAACCATGACCGAGGCGCAGCTGGCCGTGTACCGGGAGGTCTGTGCCGGACCGCGCGGCCGCCTGGGCCCGCCCACCAACGTGCTGCTGCGCGCGCCCGAACTGGCCAACCGCTCGCAGGCCATCGGCGAGTACGTGCGCTACCGCAGTTCGCTGGCGCCGCATATCTCCGAGTTCGCCATCATCCTGGTGGGCCGCTACTGGACTTCGCAGTACGAATGGAATGCCCATTGCCAGCTGGCACTGAAGGCCGGCCTGGACCCGGAGATCGCCCGGCAGGCCGCCCAGGGACAGTGGCCAGACAACATGCCGGCCGACGTGGCAGCCGCCTATGCCTTTTGCACCGAGCTGCATCGCGACAAATCGGTGAGCGACGAAACCTTTGCCCATGCAGTGAAAGTGTTTGGCGAACCCGGAGTGGCCGATCTGATAGGCGCATCGGGCTACTACACGCTGATCTGCATGTGCCTCAAGGTGAACCAGAAAACCCTGCCGGCCGGGACGCCGCTGCCGCTGCCGGAGATCGACCTCCACCAAGCGGCACGCGCGCATGGTCCGGAAATCCGCTCGGCCATGACCGACCTCACACCGGACCAGATGACCGCGGAGCAACTCGCCTTCTACCAGGAGATCACCAGCGCCGGGAAGAAGCTCAGCACGCCGATGAAGGTGCTGATCCGTTCCCCTGAACTGGCGCGGCGCGCGCAACGGGTGAGCGAGTACCTGCGCTTCCAGGCCGAGTTGCCGGCGCAGCTGGCACAGTTCGCCATTGCCATCACGGCAGCCGTGTGGAAGGCCCCGACCATGTGGAAGTCCCATGCCGCGGAAGCCCAGGCACTGGGCGTTCCTGCCGGGGCACTCAGCGAGATCCACGAAGGCAGGGCACCCGCTGGACTGGATGCCGACCAGGCAGCCGCGCATGCCCTGTGCTGGCAACTGCACTCGGAAAAACAGCTTTCCGATGCGGTGTTCAATGAGGCGCTGTCGCGCTTTGGCGAGCGGCGCACCGTGGAACTGATCGGCGTGTGCGGCTACTACACGCTGGCCGCCATGGCGCTCAAGGTCGGCCGCAAAGGCTTCTGATACTGCGCTGCCCTGCCTGCACCCGCAGCCAGGGCCTGTTCCATCACCCTCCAGGGAGCCTCCCATGAAGCAAGCACTGTCCATGCATGCAAGACTGCTGTTGGGCACCGCCTGTGCGGGACTGGTTGCAGCACTCACCACCACCCAAGCCATCGGCCAGAACTGGCCGGCCAAACCGATCCAGATCATCATTCCCTTCGAACCCGGTGGCGCCACCGATCTGAGCGGCCGCATGATCGGCGAGCGGCTGGTCCAGCACCTGGGCCACCCCGGCATTGCCATCAACAAGGCCGGCGCCGGCTCCATCATCGGCAGCGATTTCGTCGCCAAATCGGCACCCGACGGCTACACCATCCTGCTCAACACCAGTTCGCTGGTGAAGACGGCGCTGGTCAGGAAGGCCACCGGACAGTCGATGCCCTATGACGTGCAGAAGGATCTCGACCCCATCGCCATTTTCTACAAGCAGGCCGAACTGCTGATGCTGCACCCTTCGGTGAAGGCGAACACTGTGAAGGACCTGGTGGCACTGGCCAAGGCCAAACCCGGCGCCATCCGCTATGCCTCGACCGGCTTCGGTTCGGTGACGCACTTCACCACCGAGTATTTTTCCAATACCACCGGGATCTCGCTTTCCCACATCCCCTACAAGGGTGGCGGCTCGGCCATTCCGGCATTGATCCGCGGCGACATCGAGATGATGTTCCTCGGCATTCAGACAGCGGCTTCCAATGTGAAGTCCGGCAAGGTGCGCGCCATCGCCATCACCTCGAAAGAACGCACACCAGCCTTTCCCGACGTGCAGACGCTGGTGGAGCAAGGTGTGGGCGACACCGACCTGCAGACCTGGTATGCCCTGTTCGCCCCGGCGCGTACGCCCAGGCTGGTCATGGACCGGCTGTTCGCTGCCATCAGCAAGATCGTGGCCGATCCGGACTTCAGCGACCGGCTGCGGGCCGCCGGCGGCACCACCATCGTTGTCCCGGGGGACCAGGTGCGCAAGATCATCGACGACGACCTGAAGATCTTCAGCAAGGTCATCGCCGCCACGAATATGAAGCTGGAATAGCCTCGCGGCACCGGCGGCAGCGGCGTCGCCGTCAAGGCAAGGCCGTGACGGCCATGCCTCAGTACCCGGCTTTGGCGTAAGGCGTGTCGGCCTCACGCCGATACACCAGCAACTTGCGGCGATAGGACAGCACTTCCTCGCCATGCTGGTTGATGGCGCGCGTA
>CAIPGJ010000029.1 GCA_903864555.1 uncultured Pseudomonadota bacterium
GAAGAGCCTTTGACAAGGGGGTGAATCACGCCGCAGCCACGTCCCCCGGAGTTCGACGAAGAACCTTTGACAAGGGGGTTAACACCCACAGCGCCTGCTAATCCTCCAGCTTCACCCCGGTCTCCTTCACCAGCCGGCCCCAGCGCTCGGTATCGGCGGCGATGGTCTGGCGGAACTGCGCCGGGGTGCTGCCCACCGGGGTGATGCCGTCCTTTTCCAGCGCTTCGATGATGTCCGGGGACTTCGCCACGCGCGCGAAGCCTTCGCCCAGCTGGTTGACGATGGCCGCGGGCGTGCCCGCCGGCGCGAGGAAGCCCAGCCAGCTGGAATAGTTGTAGCCCGGAATGCCCTGCTCGGCCACGGTGGGCAGGTTGGGCAACAGCGCCGAGCGCTGGGCACTCATCACGGCCAAGCCGCGCGCCTTGCCGGTGCGCATCATGGGCAGCCCGGTGATCAGATTGGTGGACACCACATCGAGCCGCTCGGCGACCAGGTCGACCAGTTGCGGCGCGGCGCCCTTGTAATGCACATAGGTCACGCGTGTGCCGGTTTCCTTTTCGATCCAGGCGCCAGCCAGATGCCCCACGCCGCCCGCCCCGGTGGTGCCGTAATTGACCCTGCCCGGATTGGCCCTGGCGTAGGCCAGGTACTCGCTGAAGCTCCTGGCTGGAAAGCCGTTGCGCACCAGAAACACCGACATGCGCTGGCTGATCATCGACACCGGCGCAAAATCGCGGATCACATCGTAAGTGAGTGTCTTGTAGAGGAAAGGCGTGACGGTGAAGCCGGCCGACTGCACCAGCAGGGTGTAGCCATCAGGCGCCGCCTTGGCCACATAGCCGTTGCCGATGGAGCCGCCCGCACCCGGCTTGAAGTCCAGCACGAAGGTCTGGCCGAGCAGCTCGGTCATCTTGCGCGTGTGCAGGCGCGCCTCCAGATCGATGGGGCCGCCCGGTGCGATGGGGGCCACCACCATGACGGGCCGTGCCGGATAGGGCGCCTGAGCAAACACCACAGGCGCTGTCATGGCCAATGCAACCAGGGCAACCATGGGGACACCGATGCGCACTGAGGAGGCAAGGCAGGGACTGCAACGCATGGGCCACTCCGGCAGGATGGATCAGGACCGGCAGGCTAGCAGGGATTATGAAAAACGGGGATACGATCCCCCTTGCCCCCTGAATCGGCGGCTGTTGAAAATCGCGTCCCTATCAAGCCTATCTGCATGCCTTGAACAGGGACCATCCGGGAGTCGATGTCCAACGGCCTGTTGGCACACATTGCCCGCCAAGTGAAATGCCGATTTCTGATCGTGACATCACGCAGGCTGATTGCTGCGTGCCGCGGTACCATGCAGGCTTGTTGCCCATTGTTCCAATGTTCAAAGGCTCAGACGCTGCGCCTCATGTCGTCATGTGGTCGCCTTGTCGCGCCGGGCTCGTCGCCACCTGCCCTTGAAAGGGGAGTCCCCATGATGCACACCCATCGCAGCCTCATCGCCTTCACGCTCGCCGTCACCGGCGCAGCGGCCCTCGCCACCTTCGGCACCGGCACCGCCCATGCGCAATCGCCTGCTGCCACCTGGCCCTCGCGCCCGGTGCGCATGATCCTGCCCTTCCCGCCCGGCGGCGCCTCCGACCCGCCCGCGCGCATCATCTCCGCCTGGTTGACGCAGCAGACCAGCCAGCAGTTCCTGCTCGACAACCGCCCGGGCGCCTCCGGCATCATCGGCGTGGAGGCAGTGGTGCGCTCCGCACCCGACGGCCACACGCTGCTGGTGGGCTCGGCCAGCAATGTCATCGTCCAGGCGCTGTTCCGCCACGAGGGCAAGCCCATCGCCTATGAAATGGTCGACGGTTTCAACCACATCGCCATGTACGGCATCACCTCCTCGGTCATCGTCGCCAACCCCAATGTGGCGGCCGGCAACCTGAAGGAACTGGTGGCGCTGCTCAAGGCCAAACCGGCCAGCCTCACCTACGGCTCACCGGGCAATGGCACCGCCTCGCATCTGGCCATGGAGATGTTCAAGCAGCACCTGGGCGTGTTCATCGTGCACGTGCCCTACAAGGCTGCCGCCACTGCATCGATCGACCTGCTGAGCGGGCAGATCGACCTGTCGATGGGCGCGGTGCATGCATCGCTCGCGCACATCAAGGCCGGCAAGCTGCGCCCCATCGCCGTGACCGCGCGCGCGCGCTCCGCCCAACTTCCCGACATCCCTTCGGTGAACGAGTTGTATCCGGGCTACGAGTCCACCGGCTGGAGCGGCCTGTCGGCCCCGGCGCAGACACCGCGCGAGGTGGTGGAAAAACTCGCGCAGATGATCAATGCCGCCGTGCAGGACGCCAAGACGCGCGAGTCCTTCCTCAGCGTGGGCAACACGCCGCAGTTCATCGGCCCGCAGGACATGCGCAACAAGCTGCGCGCCGACCTGGACCGCTACGCCCAGGTGGTGAAGCAGGCCAACCTGAAGATCGATTGAGCTGAACATCGCAAACCCGGGATCGTCAAGCAGATGGCCATGACAGGGGCACACGCATGAAGCCCGTACACAAGGCCATCCTGTTCATCCTGTTCAGCCACATCCCCTTCACCGGAATGCGGCTGGCGGTGCCGCTGTACGTGCTGCACCTGGGCGCCACCCCGGCTACGGTCGGGGTGATGATGGCGCTGTATTCGCTGCTGCCCATGCTCACCTCCATGCACCTGGGGCGCTACATGGATCGCCACGGCATGCGCTCCACCCTGATCGCCGGCACCGTGCTGCTGGCCGCTGCCGTCCTGCTGGCCGCGCTGTCGCACGATTACCGCTGGTTCTTCCTCATCACCCTGGTGGTGGGGGCCGCCTACAACCCGCTGCTGAACGCCGTGCAGCAACTGATCGGGCGTTACTCGACCAGCGACAACCGCGTCGCCAACTACTCGGCGCTCAGCCTGTGCTTCGCCACCTCGCTGGCGCTGGTGCCGATGATCACCGGCTTCCTGATCGACCACATCGGCTTCGAGGCAAGCTTCTTCATCATGTGCGTGCTGCCGCTGCCGGCCCTGGGCATGCTGCTGCTGCGGCACCTGCCCAAGCTGGGACCGGCCAGCCAGCCGGCCGCCGAGGTCGGCGCCAGCAAGGGCGGCATGATGGACCTGATCCGCGACCCGACGCTGCGCCAGTTGTACATCTTCAACATCCTGTTCACCGTCGCCTGGGATCTCTTCCTCTTCATGACGCCGGTGTATGGCGCGGAACTGAAACTCTCGGCCTCCGAAATCGGCGTGGTGGTGGGCGCCTTCCCCGTGGCCATGTTCTTCATCCGCTTCTTTGCCGGGAGCATTGCCAAGTCCTGGTCCTCCCGGCAGATGCTGCTCGGCAGCATCATCGTCTCCGGCTTCGGCGCACTGGGCTTCGGCCTGGTGGCCAGCGTGCCGCTGCTGGTGCTGTTCGCCATGATCATGGGACTGGGCCACGGCCTGGCCGCCCCCACCATGAACACCCTGCTCTATGAAGGATCGCCGCCCGGGCGGGTGGCCGAGGCGATGGGCCTGCGCACCTCCATCGGCAAAGCCTGCCAGGTGGTGCTGCCGGTGATCGGCGGGGCGGTGTCCACGCTGCTGGGCGTGGCCCCGGTGTACTGGATCATCTCCATCACCCAGCTGGGTGCGGCCTGGCATTCGCGCCGCGACTGGGATAAGCCATAATTATCAAATTCACACGTCAATACCCATCATCATTAGATATTATGAATTATTGTTATCAGACCATCGGAGCACCAACATGGATGACACCACCGCCCTGGAAGTGATGAAGCGCTTTGGCCGGGCCTTCTTCAAGAAAGACCCGGCCCTGCTCGGTGCGGCCATCACCCCGGACGCCGAATGGCATCAGGACGCCGGCCCCGAGGCACCCCACGGCCGCGTGCGCCGCGGCGTGCAGGGCTTCCTCGAGGGCATCGCCGAAGAGGACGCGCTGTACGAAAGCGCGCGCTTCAACGACGTGGTGATCCGCGCACTCGGTGAAGACCAGATCGTCATGACCTATGTCATCGACGGCCAGTACCAGGGCGGTGCCACCTTTTCGCTGCGCGGCATGGAACTGTTGACCGTGCGCGATGGCCGCGTCAGCCGGAAGGATGTGTTCATGAAGCAGTGGCGCAAGGATTAGGGCCTGCTGACGGCCGTGCCGCTTCATCCAGCGTCTGCGGAAAACTGACGGTGCTAACCCCCTTGTCAAAGGTTCTTCGCCGATTTGAGGGGGCGGCGAGGTTTACCCCCTTGTCAAAGGGGGCCGACGCGACGCAGTCGCGCGGGGGGATTTTGGCCAGCCAGACGGATTCCTGACTGCATCTGATCCTTCCGGCAATTCCGATCATGCTTGTTGCCTCGCAGACAGGTCTGGGTTGTGTGGACAGATCAGCACTGCTGGCGAAAATCCCCCCGCTCGTTCGCTGCGCTCACGAGTCGGCCCCCTTTGACAAGGGGGTAAACCGCGCTGCAGCCCTGTCTCCCCGGAAATTGACGAAGAAGCTTTGACAAAAGGGTCAACCCTGCTTCCCCGGAATCCGATGACAAACCCGCAGCGCGAGCGTCTCCAGTCACTTCAGCATGGCGGCCTGCCTGGACGCCATAGCTGTCGCCACGCCATCGGCGTCGATCACCAGTTAAAGCAATTTCTGCGTCAACCATTGTTCTGAGGCCACTACATTCAGCAAAATCCGATGTGACGTTTCACTTCAAGTGTCCCGATGATGCGCTTGTTGCGAAACAGGAATAGGCGCGCTCAACGCCTTGATCACAGCACAGGGATGTGTGAATCCACATCACCGTAACGCTACAGAAATACTTGCAACATAAGCTCTCGGGATTCCGACAACCATCCTGAGTGAGATCCATGTCCACGTCCAAGCTGCCGCCGGTTGCCATCGAGTCCAAGCTCCAGCCCCTGTCGCTGAACAAGATTGCCGAAGCCCTGAAGGCTGCGCAACTGGCGAAGCTTTCGCCGCTGGCACAGAAGGAATTGAAGAACGCAGCGTGGATCCGTATCGGCCGCCCGGAAGCTGGCGTGGAAGGCGAAGAACAATCGCAGGTTGCCGACAACGAGGCCGCGCTTGAGCAGGTCGGCGATGTCACCGGCTCAACCGAAGCGGCAGCCCGATCCGAACATATCGAAGTGGCGCCGGCCGGCCCCGGCGCCGGGCCGCTGATGCTGGCCCAGGCCGAAGCAGCCGCTGGCGCAGGCGCCGGCAGCACCGGTGCAGCAGCAGGTTCCGCCGCGGGCGCGGGCGCAGGTGCAGCCGCAGGCACCGGCGCTGGTGCGGCCGCGGTGACCGGGGCAGCAGCCATCGGGTCCACCGGTCTTCTCGCAGCCGTGGCTGCGGTGGGCTTGGCAGCAGCAGCCGGTGGCTCGGGCGGCGGTTCCTCCTCGGGGACGACCACCTCCACACCAGCGGCCGCAGCCACCACCGGCACCGTAATCGACGGTTACCTCAAGGGCGCCAGGGTTTTCATCGACAAGAACGGCAACGGCAAGCTCGACAGCGATGAAGTCAGCACCATCACCGATGACAAAGGCAACTTCTCGCTGCCCGGCGGCAACACCGGCCGGATCATCGCATTCGGCGGCACGGACATCTCCACCGGACTGCCCTTCAAGGGACTGCTGAAGGCACCGGAGGGCTCCAAGGTCATCACACCACTCACAACCCTCGTCAACGACATGATCGCCAAGCAGGGCTCGGTGGCCAAGGCCGAAGAGGCGGTGCTGAAGTCCCTCGGCCTGGGATCGCTGGATGCCAGCATCGACCTGCTCAACTTCGACCCGGTCTCTGCCGCCGGAGGCAGCAATGCGGCACTGAAGTCAGCCGGCCTGCAACTGCAGAAAGCCGGCGTGCTGGTGGCCAACATGGTC
>CAIPGJ010000030.1 GCA_903864555.1 uncultured Pseudomonadota bacterium
GTTTCACCGACCTCGTCAAACTTCTTGAGCAGATCCTCGGACCTCGCCGCCTTGTTGAACTCGCTGTTCAGGCGATTGACGATGGATGCCGGCACGCCCGCAGGCAGAAACATGCCGAGCCAGACCGTATGCTCGAAGTCCGGAAACCCCTGCTCCGAGATCGATTTCATTTCGGGCAACTGTTTAAGGCGGGCATTGAGCCCCGAGAGACCGATCGGCCTGACCTTTCCCGCCTTGAGCAGGCCCTGGACGGGAAAGTAGGCCGAGTGGGTTGCGTGGACTTCGCCGCTGAGCAGGGCCGCGGTGGTGGGTCCGAATCCCTTGTAGGGAATATAGGTGACCTTGACGTCCATCTGGCTATGCATGAATTGCGCGGTGATGTGTTTGACGTTACCCATGCCGTTGACTGCATAGTTCAATTTTCCCGGATTGGCCTTTGCATAAGCGACGTAGTCTGCAACCGTTCGCACCGGCAGATCAGGGTTCACAAGCAGAATGCTCGAGGTCTTGTTCATCTGGAAAAGCGGAATGAAGTCTTTGCGCCAGTCGAAAGGCAGACCCTTCATCAGGTGGCTGTAGACGATGGTCGAAGAATTGGTGTGTATCGAATAGCCGTCTGGCGCTGCCTTTGCCGCGAAGGCGGTTCCCAGCCGGCCACCAGCCCCGGGCTTGTAGTCATAGACGAAAATCCATTTCGGTCCGGACAGTCGGGCTATCGCCTGCGTATACATTCTGGCCATCGTGTCAAAACCCCCGCCAGCCGCCAGGGGAACAATGACTGATATGGGTTTCGCCGGGAATTCCTGCTGCGCCAGGACTGGTCCACATGCCAGCGCTGCCACCATGGCCCCTATCATCGATCGCACGCCTATCGCCGCTGTTCTTGCAGTCATTGCGTTGCCTCCTCGGTTTGACTGTCTGCTTGCGTCAGATCAAAGTGACCGATCAAAGGTGCCTGGTTCATCAAGCTGCCGGGTTTCGCCGACGCATCCCGCATGAGCCTGGCCCCACAACGGTGTGGGAGAGCCGCCCCTCGCCCCTTTACTCCGCCTGTATCTTCGAATCCCTGATCACCTTCACCCAGCGCTCATACTCGCTGCGCAGCAGCGTGCCGAATTCCTCCGCCGTGCCGGATTCGGCAATGATGCCGATGGCTTCCAGGGCCTTGCGGCTCTCGGGTTCGCGAGCCATGCGGTTGATGCCGGCGTTGAGCACGCTCACGGCCTGCGCGGGGGTGCCGCGCGGGACGAGCACGCCGAACCACAGTTCCACGCGGTAGCCGGGCACGGTCTCGCCGATGGCGGGCACGTTGGGTAGTGCGGGGGCGCGCTTGGCGTTGGTGACGGCGATGGCGCGGAGCTTCCCCGCAGTGAGGTTGCCCGCCACGGTGGAGTGCGCGGCCAGGGTGAGGTCCACGCGGCCGATGATGAGGTCGGTGATGGAAGGCGCGGCGCCCTTGTAGGGCACGTGCACCATGGGCGCCTTGGCCGCGTCGGCCAACAGCGCCAGCGCGAGGTGGGTGCCGCTGCCCACGCCGGCGGAGGCGTAGTTCACGGTGTTGGGCTTTTCGCGCGCGGCGGCCAGCAACTCGCCCACGCTGCGGTAGGGCGAGTTGGCCGGCACCAGCAGCACGAAGGGCGAGTAGCCCAACTGCGCCACGGCAATGAGGTTGTTGATAGTCTCGGCGCCGGACTTGTGCATGGCCAGCGTGGCGGAGTAACTGGCCGAGCTGACCAGCA
>CAIPGJ010000031.1 GCA_903864555.1 uncultured Pseudomonadota bacterium
CCGGTGCGCCTGTCGGTCAGCAATCTGGTGGTGCGCAATGACAGCGGCGCCACCGCGGTCGAGCATGTCAGCCTGGACATACGGCCGGGCGAAATCGTCGGCATTGCGGGGGTGTCCGGCAATGGCCAGCGCGAGCTGGTGGAGGCGCTGATCGGCCAGCGCGATGCCGAAAGCGGCAGCGTGTGCATCGACGGCAAGCCCTATGGCGCCAGCCGTGGCGAGATCCACCACTACCGCGCTTTCAGCCTGCCGGAAGAACCCTTGCGCAATGCCTGCGTGCCCGGCATGAGCGTGGCGGAGAACATGGCCTTCCGCAATTTCGACCAGGCGCCGCTGGCGTCGGGTTTCTGGCTCAGGCGCAGCGCCATGCTGGCCCAGGCCGAGCGCTGGATCACCGAGTTCAAGGTCAAGACGCAGGGGCCGGGCGCGCCCATCGGCACGCTGTCCGGCGGCAATGTGCAACGGGCCGTGCTGGCGCGCGAGCTGTCGGAAAAGGTGTCCGTGCTGGTAGTGGCCAATCCGGTGTTCGGGCTGGACTTTGCCGCCGTGGCGGAGATTCACGATCGCATCCTGGTGGCCCGCAATGCCGGCGCCGCGGTGCTGCTGGTGAGCGAGGATCTGGACGAACTGCTGGAGCTGTCCGATCGCCTGCTGGTGATCTTCGACGGCAAGATCGTTCACGAGACGGTGACGGCCCAGGCGGACATTGCCGTGATCGGGCCGTGCATGGCCGGCCATTCCGCACCGGTGGCGGCATGACCCGTTTCACGACAGACATTTCAACCCGGGCACCTAGGCCGTCAGGATTGTCCCCCCCTGACGGTGGCGCGAGCAGGGGAGGAGGGCCCGGCAGCCCTGTCCCGGCCTTTTCTCCACCTTGGAAAAGCCGTGGCAGGGTTGCCGCCCATGCTCCGTGCCGGATCAGTGGCCGTTCGCAACCCCCACCTCTGGAGCCGGCATGATCAGCGTTGATGCCCAGCCATTCCGCTATGACTTCGAGCCATCCAGGACGGCGCTCATTGTCATCGACATGCAGCGCGATTTCGTCGAGCCAGGCGGCTTCGGCGAATCACTCGGCAATGACGTGTCGCTGCTGACGGCCATCGTGCCCACGGTGGCGGCCCTGCTCGACTGGTGCCGCACCAGAGGGGTGCTGGTGATCCACACCCGGGAAGCGCATCGCCCCGACATGGCCGACTGTCCCCCGGCCAAGCGCGACCGCGGCAATCCCGCCGTGCGCATCGGCGACAGCGGACCCATGGGACGCATCCTCATCGACGGCGAACCCGGCAACGACATTGTGGCGGCGCTGGCGCCGATAGCCGGCGAGCCGGTCATCGTCAAGCCCGGCAAGGGGGCGTTCTATGCCACCACCCTTGGGGAGATCCTGCGCCTCAAGGGCATCACCCACCTGCTGTTTGCCGGCGTCACCACCGAGGTCTGTGTCCAGACCACCATGCGCGAGGCCAATGACCGCGGCTATGAATGCCTGCTCATCGAAGATGCCACGGAGAGCTATTTTCCCCAATTCAAGGCAGCCACCCTGGCAATGATCCGAGCCCAGGGCGGCATCGTCGGCTGGACCGCTCTCTTTGAAAACCTGCGTGGCGCGAAGTTTGCTTAAAATGCAGGGAACAG
>CAIPGJ010000032.1 GCA_903864555.1 uncultured Pseudomonadota bacterium
CCGCTCTGGCTGATCATGCCGATGCTGCCATCGCGCAGCTTGTCGGTTTCCAGCACCACCGAGGAGCACAGTGTCATGTGGTGGTGCGGCACGATGATGCCCATGCAGTTGGGCCCGACGATGCGCATGCCGGTGCGGGTGGCGATTTCCACCAGTTCGCTCTGGCGGTCGCCGCCTTCTTCGCCGGCTTCGGCAAAGCCGGTGGAGATGATGACGCAGCAGCCGACGCCGGCATCGGCGGCTTCATTGAGGTTCTGCACCAGGGTGCTCACCGGCACGGCGAGGATGGCCACGTCCGGGGCCTGAGGCACCTTGGAGATGGAGGGGTAGGCCTTGCGGCCGACGATTTCCTCGCGATGCAGGTTGATCGGGTAGATGTCGCCGGCAAACCCGTGGCGCACCAGGTGGTGGATGATGCGGCCGCCGAACTTGGCCTTGCTGTCGGAGGCGCCGAATACCGCCAGCGAGCGCGGATGCAGGATGCGGTCGATGCCGATGCGGGGTGCTGCACCCGGCGTCTTGCGCAGGGCGGTGTGCAGGCTGTCTCTGTTGTTGTGCACTTGATCTCTCCGGTCAGGTGAAAGCTGCGGTGCCGAGCAGCTCGCGCCCGATGATCAGCTTCTGCACATTGGCAGTGCCGTCGATGGCCGTGAGCATGCAACAATCACGCCAGCACCGCTCCACGCCGGCGTCCTCGGCCAGGCCCCAGGCCCCCATGCTTTCCATGGCGACCAGGCAGACCTTGATGGCCGTCTGCACGGCAAATACCTTGGCCATGGACACGTCACACGGCGCACGCCGGTGTGCGTCCAGGATGGCCAGGGCATTCAGACACAGCAGGCGTGCCGCCTGCAACTGCGTGGCCGCCTCCGCCAGGGCCGTCTGGATGGCCTGGAACTTGGTCAGCGGGCGGCCGAAGGCCTTGCGATCCTTGGCGTACTGCATGGCGATGTCCAGGGCATGCTGGGCGATGCCCACGGCCTGGATGCCGATGAAGGCACGCGAGGATTCGATGCCGCGGTGGAACTGCTCGCCGCCGTCGCCGGCAGTGCCCAGGATGTTCTCCTTGGGCACGCGCACATTGTCGAACACCAGTTCGGCCAGCGACAGGTTGCGGATGCCCACGGTGTTGATGTCGATGCTGGTCCATGGCGATTCGCTGCGCTCCAGCACCAGCCGTGACAGACCGCCGGAGGCATCCACCACCATCAGCGTCATCAGGTCGCTCACGCTACCGAGCTTGATCCAGCGCTTGCGGCCGTTGACCACGTAGCTGTCGCCGTCGAGCACCGCGGTGCAGGTGAAGGCGCGCATGTCCGAGCCCGCCTGCGGCTCGGTGATGGCGGCCGTGGACACCCAGTCACCGGAGAACAGTTTCGGCATCCAGCGACGCTTCTGATCCTCGGTGCCGAGGTAATTGATGGTGCGCGGGGGCACCACTTCGGAGAGCATCACCGGCCCGCAGGCCAGCGCCTCGATGAGCAGGCCGTAGTCGACGTAGCTCAGTCCGGCGCCGCCGTATTCCTTCGGGATGGTGCTGCCCAGGTAGCCCAGCGGCTTGACCGCCTTGAAAATGGTGCTCAGCTGGGCCGCACTCAGGCGCTCCCCGGCAGGCACGCTGTCGGCCATGGGGATGACCACCTCGCGCACGATGGCGCGCGCGGCGTCCTGCAGTGCCAGTTGTTCCGTTGTTTCCAGCCAGGCCATGTTCATTTCCCCTTGAAGACGGGCTTGCGTTTTTCGTTGAAGGCGCTGACGCCCTCGGCGAAGTCGGCCGAAGCCACGCCGATCTGCGCCCATTTGGTTTCCAGCTCGCGCGCCTCGGCGGGCGTGTCCCAGTACTGCGCGCGTATGGTTTCCTTGACGGCCTTGAAGGTGATGGGGGCACCGCCGGCCACGCGGGCGGCCAGACGCGCCACTTCGGCGTCGAACTGGTCGTCCGGGATGACCTTGGTCACCAGGCCGATGTCGCAGGCCTGCTGTGCGGTCATGTCCTCGCCCAGGATCAGCATGTCCAGGGCGCGGTTGCGGCCGATGTAATGGGTGAGGCGCACCAGGCTCATGCCCCAGCTGGGTACCACCCCCAGATAGGCATCGCCGGTGCGGAACTTTGCGGTGCTGGAGGCGAGGCGCACGTCGCAGGCCATGCCGAAGGCGAAGCCCCCGCCGATGGCCCAGCCGCGGATGGCGGCAATCACCGGCTTGGGTATCGTTTCGATGCGGTCCACCAGGCGCCGGCCCATCTCGCGGAAGTAGGTGGCGGTGTCACCCTCGCGCTTGCTGCCACCCAGGTCCGCGCCGGCGCAGAAGGCCTTGGTGCCGGCGCCGGTGATCAGGATGCAGCGTGTTTCCTCGCGGGCCTCGAGCTTGTCCAGCGCGTCCAGAGTTTCCGCCATCAGCGCTTCGGATACGGCATTCACCGGCGGTCGGTCCCAGGTGATGCGGGAAACACCGCCCTCGTGGGTCAGCTTGATGGCCTGGTAGTCCTGCTCCTGCATGTGAGCCTCCGATTGCAACCGGGCCGGCCCGCGGGCTGGTCCGGAAGGGTGAAAATGCACTGTCAGATGAGGCGTTGACCCCGGGGATGCTGCCTGCGCCTGCGTCTCTGTCTACGTCGGTTACCGTCCCGGTTCAGGGGCGGAAGGCCTTCAGCTGCGGAATGATCTGCTTGGCGATGATCTCGATCTGGTCCATCTGGTACTTGTAGGGCACGAACACCAGCTTCTGCACGCCCGCCACCAGGTGTTCCTTCAACTGCGCCACG
>CAIPGJ010000033.1 GCA_903864555.1 uncultured Pseudomonadota bacterium
CCCTGGCAGACCGGATCGAGGGCAATCCCGTAGGTGACAAAACGGGTCGCCACCGGGGCGTACATGGCATCGGCCAGGCTAGGTTGCGCGCCGAACAGCCAGGGTCCCTGATGCGCTTCGAGGCATTCACGCCAGATGGCGGTGATGCGCTCGATGTCGAGCTGCGCGCGGGACCAGACCTTGAACTCCTTGAAGCGCGCCTTGATGTTCATGGGCAGCGATGAGCGCAGGGCCGAAAAGCCCGAGTGCATCTCGCCGCAGATCGCGCGGCAATGCGCGCGATGCACCAGCATGGTAGGCAGCAGGCCTGCCTTTGGTGCAACTTCGTTCAGGTATTCGCCGATGGCCAGGGTGTCCCACACCGTCGCCCCCTTGTGGCGCAGGCAGGGCACCAGGATGGAGGGTGACAGCAGCAGCAGTTCCGCCCGTGCATCGGGGGAATTGGCTGGCACCAGCACCTCCTCGAAGGGAATCCCGGACAGTTTGACCATCAGCCAGCCCCGCAGGGACCACGATGAATAGTTCTTGCTACTGATGGTGAGCGTGGTCTTGGCCATGAAGGCAATCGTTGAGTGACAGTGCCCTGCCCATCGCAATAAATATGCCATCCGTGGCACGCCTCTTGCGACAGCACAGTCAGACCCGGTGCATGCACGGACGCCGGGCATCTTCAGGGCGCACCATGATCTACCAGAGCTATCAGCTAGCCGCCGACTCCGGCGATCCCATGCGACTGTTTGCCGACCAGGCCCAGTCGGTCCTGCAGCAATGGATGTCCGGCGGCAATGCCTGGCCGCTGCGCCGCATGTCGGCCTACTACGAGCAGATCTCGGTCATGGGCTTTTCCCACACCCGCCCGCCTTTCAACATCCAGCCGGTGACGAACCGCACGGGCGGCCTGGTGGACATCGACGAGCGCATCGTCACCCGCACCGAGTTCTGCCAGCTGGTGCGCTTCACCAAGCTGCATGACGACTCCGGACAGCCGCTGCCCAAGGTGCTGCTGGTTGCTCCCATGTCGGGGCACTTTGCCACCCTGCTGCGCGGCACGGTGCAGACCCTGGTGCAGGACCACGAGGTCTACCTCACCGACTGGGTCAACATCCGCGACGTGCCCTCCGAATCCGGATGCTTCGACCTGGATGCCTACATCCAGCACATCATCGACTTCGTGCGCTATCTCGGGCCGAAGTCCCACCTCATGGGCGTGTGCCAGCCCACCGTGGCCTGCCTGGCTGCGACCGCGTTGATGTCCGAGGACAAGGACGCGTGCGTGCCGGCCAGCCTCACCCTCATGGCCGGCCCCATCGACACGCGCATCAACCCGACCCAGGTCAACGAGCTGGCCATGAGCAAGCCCATCGACTGGTTCGAGCACACCCTGATCGGCATCGTGCCCCTGCAATTTGTGGGTGCCGGCCGGCGCGTCTATCCGGGTTTCCTGCAGCTCATGGCCTTCCTGAACATGAACCTGGAACGCCATCGCAAGTCCTTTGGCGACCTGTACGACTTCCGCATCAGCGGCGAGGATGAAAAGGCCGACCAGATCCGCGATTTCTACAAGGAATACTTCGCCATCATGGATCTCTCGGCAGACTTCTTCCTCGAGACGGTGGACACGGTGTTCCAGCGCCAGCTGCTGGCCAGGGGCGAACTCACCTACCGCGGACGCCCGGTGCGCACCGAGGCGATCCGCCGGACTTTTCTCCTCACCGTGGAAGGCGAGCGCGACGACATCTGCGGCATCGGCCAGACCCTGGCCGCCCAGGACCTTTGCGCGCGCCTGCCCGGCTACATGAAAACCCACCACCTGCAGGCCGGCGTCGGCCATTACGGCGTGTTCAACGGCCGCAAATGGACGGCCCAGATCTATCCGGTGGTGCGCGACCTGATCCAGAACGCCAATTAGGCA